>NZ_BDUD01000001.1:2433516-2438472 GCF_003113895.1 Nostoc commune NIES-4072
GGGCATTGGGCATTGGGCATTGGGCATTGGGCATTGGGCATTGGGCATTGCTTATGTCTCCCTCATCTCCCTCATCTCCCTCATCTCTCGTTAATTGCCAGATTGTACTTTACTAACTTGATCGGCTGCGATCGCATACCAAATTTGACCGAAAGTCTGTTGATTGAGTTTCCCACGATCCTGATCGGGAAACAACCGATCAAATTTTTCATTTGCGTCTTTGGTTAGCTGATCAATTGTATAGTTCCCAAACTGCCCCGATCGCGCTTGCCGTCTCCATGTTACATAATCTTTTTGACTATATTTACCCAATTTTCGACGAGCTGCTGTACTGAGATTAGCCTGTTCTAGTTTATCTAATAAATCGTCAGCGATACCAGACCATTCATCTCGTAAACCAGCGTCTTCAGATTTAGATGTTAGGCTACGTCCCTTTAATTCTGGTTTTTTTGTATAAAATAAATCATCTACGAAGGGAGTAAAAAATCCTTCAGTTATTTGTAGCTGTTGACGACGACTGATAATTTCCTGAAGATTACTATTTTTTCCTTTGTCGCTGACTGGTTTACCGATTGGATTTGGTAATTGGGGAATTTGCGGTAATGAAATTGATGGAATAGTAATTGAAGTTACGCTCCGAATCACTGCATTTACCACCGCCAAAGTGCCTGCACCAGTTAAGACAATTACAGCTGTTCCCCCTAAACTCATCACAAAAGGACGAATCCAAACAGGCCAAGATATAGGTTTTGCTATCGCTTGCGTTTTGTTCTGGAATCTACTTATAACAGCACTGGCGCGTTGTCTTCCCGGAGCAACTACCATCGTTTTAATCTTGGTAGTAATAGAATTACTTGCAGATTTACTAGCAGCTGGCGATGGTAAATCTTTGAGTATTTGCTCGGCTCGTTGATAGCGATCGCTCGGTTTATAAGCCAGCATCTTTTTGAACACTGCTTCCAGTTGCGGACTAACTCGGATTTCCTTTCCCCACGCCCAAATTCCCTGATAGCTGTCGTATAATTTTTGCGGCTCTTTCCCTGTAAGCAACACCAGTGATGTCACCGCTAAAGAGTAGAAATCACTGCTAAAAAATGCTTTTCCCTGCCGTAGCTGTTCTTCTGGGGCGTAGCCCTTTTTACCTAGCAAAGTGTTATTTCCAACCAACTTGGTGCGCCAAAAACCTTGAGAAGCTGGCAATTGTTTGACACCACCAAAATCAATTAATACTGGTAGATTATCAGAACGTCGCCAAATCAAATTATCAGGAGAGATATCACGGTGAACTACATCTCGTGAGTGGATGTAGGATAACACGGGTAGAATCTGTTGCAGTAAGGTGATTATTTCCTCTTCACTAAAGGTCTTTCCTTGAGTTTTACGCTGTTCTAATAATTGGTAATAATTATCACCATCCACATAATCTTGCACTAAAAAGAAAAAATCTTTAGTGCCTATCTTCACTTGTAGCGAGGCGTGAAAACGGGGAATTTGTGGATGCTGGAGTGTTTTCAGGACATTTGCTTCTCGTTCAAATAACTCTTTAGCTTTTTGTAAATCTTGCTTTTCTTCTACTTGGGGTGCAAATTCCTTGAGCACACAGGTTTGATGAGCTTTATTTCTATCCTCCGCCAAATAGGTGCGTCCAAAGCCACCCTGCCCTAAATGACGGATAATTTGATAGCGATTATCCACCATTTGTCCCACAGCAAGAGGTAATGGTTCACCACAATGGGTACAAAAGCGGTTACTACCATTATTTGTGTGTTGTTTACTGCAATAGAGCTGCATGGTGCCCAAGGATAAATTAAGGTTTTATGGAATGACTACAAGCGCATACTCTCATTTTCGGATATTTTAGGAAATGTTAGGGACTGGGTATTCCTAGATTAAATCCGTGTTGCTGAGAATCATTGGGGTTTTGGGGTATTAGATAACAGCTAAAATACTGGCAGCAAGTAACGGTGTTGGTTCTACTTCAGGATAAACAACAAGCGTCATGAACCAGAAATCAAGACAGCAGCAAGTAATTAAAGCATTTGAAGATTTTTTGTCTACCCCCCTAGAAACGATACTGCAACGGCATCTCAACACTCAAACTTCGACAGCTTTGAGTTTATTTCACGATGTAGCGGCTAATGTACCTGCCTACAAGGCTTTTTTAGCAGAAAGGGAAATTAATCCCGCGACTATTCAAACCTTAGAGGAGTTTCAGAAACTACCAGCGATCGCTAAACAAAATTATATACTGCGCTATCCTTTGGCTGAGTTGTGCCGCAACGGGCAACTCCAAGCGTGCGATATGATAGCTGCGTCTTCCGGTTCCACTGGTAAACCGACATTTTGGCCTCGTTTTTTCACAGATGAACTCCAAATCGCCACACGCTTTGAACAGATTTTTCACGATAGTTTCTATACAGATACCAGACGTACCCTAGCAGTGATTTGTTTCACTTTGGGCACTTGGGTAGGTGGAATGTTCACCAGCAATTGCTGTCGTTATCTTGCTAGCAAAGGTTATCCCATTACTGTAATTACCCCTGGTAACAATAAAGAAGAAATCTTGCGAGTTGTCCAAGAATTAGGTTCAGCATTTGAACAAGTGGTGTTATTGGGATACCCGCCATTTTTAAAAGATGTGATTGATACTGGTATCGCTTCTGGTGTGGAGTGGCAGCAATATCAAATTAAGTTAGTGATGGCGGGAGAAGTATTTAGTGAAGAATGGCGGAGTTTAGTTGGTGAAAGAGTTGGTTCACAAAATCCTTGTTATGATTTTGCATCACTTTACGGCACTGCGGATGCAGGAGTTTTGGGCAATGAAACACCTTTAAGTATCTGCATTCGCCGTTTTTTGGCAGAAAATCCCGATGCTGCTAGAGCTTTATTTGGGGAATCACGTTTACCCACATTAGTACAATACGATCCTTGCAGTCGCTTTTTTGAAGTTCAAGATGGCGGATTACTGTTTTCAGGAGATAACGGTATTCCCTTAGTGCGTTATGACATCTTGGATACTGGCGGAATAATTAGTTATGATGCCATGCTGCAATTTTTAGCAAAATGGGGATTTGATCCTGTTGCAGCCTTAGAAAACTCCCCACTCCCCACTCCCCACTCTCCTAGAGGTATTCATCAGCTACCTTTTGTTTATGTCTTTGGGCGTTCTAACTTTACAGTTTCTTACTTTGGTGCAAATATCTATCCAGAAAATGTGGCGGTGGGATTAGAGCAACCAAGAATTCAAGAATGGGTGACGGGTAAATTCGTGTTGCAGGTGAAGGAAGATGCAGATAAGAATCGATTTTTATCAGTGGTTGTGGAATTAGGAGCGGGGGTAGAGGGTAGTGAAGATCGAAGAGAAGCGATCGCATCTTCTATTCTTTCACAACTGCTCCGTCTAAATAGCGAGTTTGCTAATTATGTCCCCGCAGAATATCAAACACCACAAGTTACATTAGCCCCAATGGGTGATTTTGAATATTTCCCCATTGGGGTGAAACATCGTTATACCCGTCAATAGAGTTTGGTTTCGCTTTCATCTCCAAAAAGCTGCCGATTAACGCTCAAACTGGATGGAAGTAGAAGGCAGCACCCAGTACAGCATAAGTTGCTAGCAGCAACATCCCCTCTAACCAGTTAGAGCGACCATCCAAACTAATTAAGTTGGCAATGACGACTGCAATGATCACTGCAACAACCTCAAACAAGTTAAAGTTTAAATCCATTGGTTGTCCAATTACCTGCCCAACTAGCACAAGGAGCGGCGCAACCAACAAAGCAACTAGTAGACTCGATCCCATTGCTACAGATACTGACAAATCCATATTATTCTTAATCGCTACTCGGACAGCAGTTACATATTCGGCTGCACCTCCAACTAGTGGTAATAAAATTACTCCGGTAAACAAAGGTGTCAATCCTAGTCCTTTTGTTGCCTCTTCAACTGCACCGACAAAAATCTCAGACACGAACGCTATACCAATCGTTGCCACAAGTAAAACACCAACCCAAAGGCTCAAGTTTGGCTTTGAATATTTATCTTGCTCTGTGGCAGCCTCGTCTTTAGAAACACCTTCTAGTTCTACAACCCCAACATCGTAGAGGTAGCTGTGAGTCTTCAAGGAGAATAACAGCGTAAAACCATAAACTACAATTAAAATAACTGCTACAAAAATCGACAGATTAGTAATAGCGCTTTGCTCGACCACATTAGATGTAGTGATCACCATTGCAGGCAGGACAATTGCAGTTACTGCTAGTGTCATTGTCGAACCATTGACTCGCGCTGCCATTGGCTGAAAAGTCTGCTCTTTATAGCGTAACCCTCCTAGCAACATAGATAGCCCCATTACCAGCAGTAAATTACTGATAATTGCCCCAGTGATGCTGGCTTTAACAATATCTACCAAGCCTGCTTTGAGAGCTACTAGAGCAATAATTAGCTCAGTTGCATTACCAAAGACTGCATTTAACAAGCCTCCGATAGAAGGCCCTAAAACCACAGCAATTTCTTCTGTCGCCTGACTCAGCCAAACTGCTAACGGAATAATTGCAACTGCTGAAAGTCCAAATACTATTAATGCATCCCATTCTAACTTTTCTGCCACAATAGCAATAGGAACGAAAACTAGCAAACCAATTGAAATTAGGTTTTTAGTTTGTATATTTTTGAGTGCGGTTGGCATAAGTATATAACTCTAATAATGATAACTATCGTTTAATTCATTGAAATAATTGCACAATGTAAGCAATTTTCTTTGTCTGTAACACTTACTAAATAACTTACAGTATATAGATTTCTTTTTCCTAAAGAATTTTATCTGCTGCGAAAAACTTTGCTAACTGGCTAAAGATGGATGAGGCTGGTAAATAAATTAATACCTTTGACTGCTGGAATTGCTACTGATCAAAAAAGCGATGCCTGCGGCGGGCTACGCCTACGCATTCCCATTC
>NZ_BDUD01000001.1:2438923-2626712 GCF_003113895.1 Nostoc commune NIES-4072
GATTCCCATTCTGTTTACAATATCTGTTTTATTAGGGGCGATCGCATTTCCTGGATTTGGATAAATTTACAAAACGCACAAGTACAAGACGCGATTCATCGCGTCTCTACAAGGGGGAATGGGGTGGTTGTTTGCGATGGGCTATGCCCCGCCGTAGGCATCACATTCCTAATTGATTGGGTTATTGATAATATATTGTCTGATTTTATCGAGGGCGAATTCATCACGAATTATGTTGTCATGGAACCTTCCTTGCCATCTAAAACCTTCATAAATTTGATTAATTTCAAATGTACATCGTCCTTTGTACCACCTAACAATTTTAGAAAGGGAATTTTTAGACAACATCGGGTTAAACAACCCAGTAACCCCACCCCGTTGATCATCCCCCCTTGTAGAGACGCGATTCATCGCGTCTTCTTCTTGTATTTGATTCATCACGCCTTCTTCTCGTATTTGATTCATCGCGTCTTCTTCCTGTATTTGATTCATCACGCCTTCTTCTCGTATTTGATTAATAATCAAAATCCCATGAATATGATTAGGCATGACGCAAAACGAATCTATCTGGCAATTAGAAAAATGATTAGGAATCTCGTACCACACTTTCTGAGCAATTTCTCCAATTTGTGATAGCTGCATTTCACCCTGTACAACCTCACCAAAAAAGCATTTTTTACCGTCGGTGCAAATAGTAACGAAATATCCAGCATTACTGGCATAACTCCATGCTGGCAAACGGGTTGAATCAATTCGATATTTACCTTTGTATTTGGGTTTGTTGTTTTTTGGTTGAGGAGCGTAATTATTCATGATTACATCTTTAATTGATACAAAAATTTACGTAATTATTGCTTTGTATTGATGTAATTGCCAACCCAAAAAACTCGGAATTATTCGCGCTATGTAAATGATGGGAAGGAAGAAAACGCGATGAATCGCGTCTCTACAAGGGGCGATCGCAAAAACGATGCCTGCGGCGGGCTATGCCTACGCTTTTTTGCTAATTCTGCAAACATTATTAATTGGCGTAAATGCCGAAAACCGCCTTCAGCAAGGAGACTCACCAATCGAGATTTTAATCTGGATGATTAACTAGTGTATTCCAGTCCTGAAACAAGCCAGCAGTTTCCAAGAAAAACAGAAAAAGAGCCTGTTACCCAAACATCGCCATTCTGAGGATCAATAATATTACAAACCCCTCTTTGCTTGCAGAGAAGGGCTGTAGCTATATCTAAGATTAATCTAATAATAAAAACCTCTCCCTGGTTTTACTACGCAAAACCGTCCCTCTCCGACTCGGAGGGGGACAGACTTGAACTTTAGTTCAAGGCAGGAAGAGGTTAATCAAACTCATGTTTGTTCAGAACACAAGTCCATTCGTCCAGAACACAAGTCCATTCGTCCAGAACACAAGTCCATTCGTCCAGAACACAAGTCCATTCGTCCAGAACACAAGTCCATTCGTCCAGAACACAAGTCCATTCGTTCAGAACACAAGTCCATTCGTTCAGAACACAAGTCCATTCGTTCAGAACACAAGTCCATTCGTCCAGAACACAAGTTTTTTATCGTATAATTACTGAGCTTTTTTCTCACTAGAAGTTTCCAAATGGAATGATTCACCAAGCATCTGGGGAATTCTGGAGGTAGAAATAGAAAATCAAATTAAAACTTTTTAATTTTTTTGAATAATTTTTGCAATCTCTGAATATTATGTGGTATAATTTTAAAAAATTTGTGTAAATTTCTGCTACTTATAAGAAGTTGTTCTCTATTCAAGTATGCTGTTGATTAGCGATTGTAACCAACTTTTTAACGTATCCGCTCAATAAATCGGGGCAAACTACCAGTTCAGGAACGAGTTTACGCATTTGAGCCTTGTTACTGAGCGATTTACCCCGGATTATTGAGCGGTTACAAAACCACTCTAAGTAGAAGATGCGCCATTTATTCGAACTACCTATCTAGGGTTTCTCCCCGGTGGCAGGGCTACTCATAGATGACACCTCTGCCAGCGAATATCTCTGAATCAAACTTATAACCAAGAGGATTGATATGGCAGACATTATTGGAGACAACAGGAATAACACTTTAATTGGTACCTTTGAGAATGACGCTATCCTTGGTCTGGGCGGTGATGATAACCTCTTTGGTCGGGGCGGCAATGATGACCTCTTGGGTGGGACTGGCAATGACTCGCTTAATGGCGAGGACGGCAATGACCTTCTCAATGGTGACGAGGGCGACAACACCCTGCTTGGTGGGTTTGGCGATGATGTCCTCCTTGGTGGATCTGGCAATGACCTGCTTGATGGCGAGCAGGATGACGATCAACTCCTTGGCAGAGGCGGTGACGACACCCTGCTTGGTGGGTTCGGTAATGATGCTTTCCTTGCTGGAGCTGGCAATGACCTTCTCGAAGGCGGGGACGGAAATGACCAACTCGCTGGAGAAGACGGTAAAGACCAACTCTTTGGCGGGGAAGGGGTTGACACGCTCAATGGCGGGGCTGACGATGACCAGCTTGATGGCGAGAATGGCAATGACAACTTGATTGGTCAGGCTGGCGATGACACTCTCCTTGGCGGGGCTGGCAATGACCGACTCGAAGGAGGGGACGGGGATGACCAAATCTTTGGTGGGACTGGCAATGATACTGCTGACTATTCAAATACCACTGCTGATGTCACCGTTAACCTAGTGACTGGAACTGCCAGTGGAGGGGCTGGGAATGATGTCCTATTTAATATCGAACAAGTCTTTGGTTCTGGTTTCAACGATTCCCTAACTGGCGGGCGCGGTAATGACACCCTCTTTGGTAGAGGTGGCAATGACCTGCTTGATGCTGGAGTTGGCAATGACGTGCTTGATGGCGAGGAAGGCAACGATATTGTCCGTGGTGGGGCTGGCGATGACATCTTGCGTGGTGGGACTGGCAATAACCAACTCTTGGGTGGAGATGGTGTTGATACTGTTGATTATTTAAGTGCCACTGCCGGAGTCACGATTAACCTTGCCACTGGAACCGCTACAGGGCAGGGCAGGAATGATGTCCTGTTGGAGATTGAAAGAATCGTTGGTTCTAGGTTCAATGACACCATCTTTGGCGGAGCTGGCAATGACTTCTTCCTCAGTGGTGGGGACGGGAATGACTCTATCAATGGTGGGGCTGGTAATGACCGCCTCTTTGGCGATAACGGCAATGACACCCTCCTTGGCGGGACTAACGACGACTTTATCAATGGCGGGAACGGCAATGACTCCCTGCTTGGCGGTAGCGGCATTGACATCCTGCTTGGTGGGGCTGGCAATGACATTCTGCTTGGTGAGGATGGGAATGACTCTCTCATTAGTAGAGAAGGCAATGATACCCTGCTAGGCGGCAACGGCAATGACATTCTGCTTGGTGGAGACGGGGATGACCAACTTCAAGGTGGAGGCGGGGATGACCAACTCTTTGGTGGAACTGGTGTTGATACTGCTGATTATTTAAATGCCACTGCTGGAGTCACGGTTGACCTTAGCACTGGAACTGCCAGTGGGGGAGATGGGAATGATGTCCTATTCAATATCGAGCAAGTCTTTGGTTCTAGTTTTAACGACTCCCTGATTGGAGGAGGCAACAGTGATACTCTCTTTGGCAGAGGCGGCAATGACACCTTGCTTGGTGGGGATAGCCATGACTTTCTTGATGGTCAGGAAGGTAATGACCTCGTCTTGGGCGACGATGGGAATGACAGCCTGTTTGGTGGGGCTGGCAATGACCAAATCGAAGGGGGAGAAGGCGATGACACCCTCCGTGGCGGGGTCGGCAATGACACTCTCCTTGGAGGGCCTGGAAATGATGTCCTCATAGGCGTTGATACTAACGGTTCTGATTCTCCTGGATTAGGGGAGATTGATATCCTAACTGGAGGGCCTGGGGAAGATCAGTTCTTACTTGGAGATGCTACTAATGTCTTTTATGACGATAACAACGGTGGAAGTAGTGGTTTGGCAGACTACGCTACCATCAGTGGCTTCAACTCCAACGAAGATACAATCCAGCTCAAAGGAACACTGGGAGACTATCGCTTGCAGACTGTGGGAGCCGATACAAGCGTATTTTTGGACAAATCAGGGGGAGAGCTAGATGAACTCATTGGTGTTGTGCAAGCGTCGTCTTTGAGGCTTGATAGTGACGACTTCCTGTTCTACGAAAAAGAAGATGCTCGACAAGGAACAAACAACACACTAGCCACTGCTGAGCAGCTAGGTACTTTAACATCAGGTTCAGAAGTTAATACCTCTGCTCAACTGGCAACACTTCCAGGGAACAATCCTGATTTCGACTTTTTCACATTTTCTTTAGCTAACCCAGGAACTGTGGCTATCAGCACGTCGAATTATAACGGTCTCTTTCCAGTTCTCGGCCTATTTAATAGTGCCGGGAACTTACAGAATTCTAGTACTTCTCAATCAATCACCGCTTCACTAGGGGCAGGTACTTACTCCATTTCAGTAAGTGATTTTGATTATTTCCCACAAAATGGCGGGACTTTCAGTTCTGGCTCTTTTAATCCTGGTTCTTATACGCTAGAAGTCACTGTAGCCTAAAGACAAATGGTACTAAGAAAAGCGAAACAATTGCCAATTAAGAAGTTTGCAGCTGTTTACGTAATTCTTGTCGAGGTTTTGTCATCAAGGGATAAGCTTTGGGGCGGCGTTAATGAGTTGTAAAAATTGAGAGTAAGATCCCCGACTTCTTAGAGAAGTCGGGGATCTTTCTTATTGTTCACGACTGATTTAGGACTACTATATAGCAATACGGTTCAGTTAAGGGCTAATTGTACAAAATTGGGTTTTCGAGACGCGATAAATCGCCGTATCTACAAGAGACGCGATAAATCGCCGTATCTACAAGTGTTTTGGTCTTATCTGAACTGTATTGTATTAATTGTTTGTTTTATTCTTCAATCAACTCAAAATTAACCCGTTCATAAATATCACGCAAGGCAATTTGAAAATCGATAGAATCTAAGACTAAAATAGCGCTTATCTGTTTGTAAAACCATATTAATTAACCCATAGAATGGGGGAATGAGTCTGTTATCAATAGCGTAACGTACCCGAAAGATAGCGAAAATAAATATTTTTGTTATACAAATACAGTTGCAGACAATGTAACAATAGCGATCGCAAGCCAATACTTTTAGCCATACCCACCAGTGAACGCCCCTACCAACATCTCTGCACAAACTCAGAATCGCAAAGCCGATCACATTCGGATCTGTTTAGAAGAAGATGTTCAGTCTCACCAAATCACCAATGGACTGGAACGTTATCGCTTCACCCATTCTTGCTTACCCGAACTCAACCACAGCGATATTGATATTAGTACAACTTTCCTGGGGAAACACCTTGGCGCACCCTTGTTAATTTCTTCCATGACTGGCGGAACAGAACAAGCCGCAATCATTAATCAACGTTTGGCCCAAGTCGCCCAACACTACAAAATTGCAATGGGTGTCGGTTCCCAGCGCGTAGCAGTAGAAAAACCCCAAGTAGCTGATACTTTTGCTGTTCGCAAGTATGCGCCCGATGTTCTGCTATTTGCGAACTTGGGCGCTGTGCAACTTAACTATAAGTACGGTTTAGATGAATGTTTGCGTGTAGTTGACATTCTAGAGGCTGATGCCTTGATTTTACACATTAACCCTCTACAAGAGTGCATTCAACCCAAAGGTGATACTAATTTTAAGGGTTTGCTTGACAAGATTTCTAAATTATGCTTTAAATTGCCAGTACCAGTAATTGCCAAGGAAGTAGGTAACGGCATTTCAGCAGCGATCGCCAACCAACTCATCGCCGCCGGAGTAGCAGCAATTGATGTGGCTGGTGCGGGTGGTACTTCTTGGGCAAAAGTAGAAAGTGAACGGGCAGAAAATCCCTTGCAACGTCGCTTAGGGAAAACTTTTGCCGATTGGGGTTTACCGACGGCAGAGTGTATTACAACTATTAGAGCGATCGCTCCAAATGTACCTTTAATTGCTTCGGGAGGTTTGCGTCATGGACTGGATATTGCAGCTGCGATCGCCTTGGGAGCAGATATAGCTGGTTTAGCCATGCCTTTTTTGCAAGCAGCAGCAACATCAGAGACAGCAGTTGCGGAACTGGCTGAAGTATTAATTGCCGAAATCACCACGGTATTATTCTGCACTGGCAACGCTACCTTATATCAGTTAAAGCACTCTGATAGTTTACAGCGCATAGAATAGGTAAATAGGTCATTTGTCATTTGTCCTTTGTCATTTGTAAATGCCCAATTCCCAATTCCCAATTCCCAATAACTAATAACTAATGCGTAATTTTATCAAACAAACTTTTGCTAGTTTAGTTGGCACTTTACTAGGACTAATTATTTTCGGTGGTCTGGGAACCACTGGATTATTCTTGCTGATATTGGCTGCTACTTCTTCTAAAGATACTGGGCCAAATGTGAAAGATAAGTCAGTGTTGGTTTTTGACTTATCGATGAAAATCACTGATAGCGAACCTAGTTCTGGCGAACTGTTTCAAAACACATTATCAGGTGTAGATGACGATAGGATGGCACTCCGCAAAGTTGTGGAAACTTTGGAAAAGGCGCGGCGCGATCCGCGAATTGTCGGAATCTATTTGGATGCAACAAGCACAAGCCAAGCTGGTAACGTTGGCTATGCCTCTCTGAAAGAAATTCGGAAAGCGCTAGAGGAGTTTCGCGCTGCGGGGAAAAAGATTATCGCTTATGGTAGTGATTGGAGTGAAAAGGAATATTACCTTAGTTCAGTGGCAGATTCCATTGTACTTAATCCTCTAGGAATGATGGAAATCAACGGCTTGAGTTCGCAACCGATGTTTTTAGCAGGTGCATTGCAGAAATATGGCATTGGTGTTCAAGTCGTGCGGGTGGGAAAATTTAAGGGCGCAGTTGAACCGTTTATCCTCAAAAAGTTGAGTCCAGAAAACCGCGAACAAACTCAAAAATTGTTGGATGATGTTTGGGGAGAGTGGCGCACTACTGTAGGCGCAAGTCGGAAAATTGAACCTAAGCAGTTGCAAGCGATCGCAGATAGTCAGGCGCTACTCGAAGCTACACAAGCCAAAACTAGCGGTTTAATTGATCAAGTCCAATACCGTGATGAAGTGGTAACTGACCTGAAAAAATTGACAGATAGCGATAAAGACGACAAAACATTCCGACAAATTACCCTGAATAGTTATGCAGAAGTTTCTGGCAAATCTTTGGGTGTAGAACGTAGTTCAAAAAATGAAATTGCCGTTGTTTATGCTGAAGGTGAGATTGTCGATGGTAAAGGAGAAGATGGGCAAGTAGGAGGCGATCGCTTTGCTAAAATCTTCAAGAAACTCCGACAAGATAAAGATGTAAAAGCTGTTGTATTACGAATTAATAGTCCTGGTGGTAGCGCTACCGCAGCTGAAGTCATGCAACGAGAGGTGAAATTAACTCGTGAAGCGAAACCGGTTGTAGTGTCAATGGGTGATGTAGCCGCCTCTGGTGGTTATTGGATTGCTAGCGACTCTAACCGGATTTTTGCCGAACCAAATACCATTACAGGTTCAATCGGTGTATTTGGGTTGCTGTTCAATGGTGCAAAGCTAGCGAGTGATAACGGCATCACCTGGGACTCGGTGAAAACTGGAACCTATGCTGATAGTCAAACAGTTTCGCGTCCGAAATCGCCTCAAGAGTTGGCAATTTATCAACGTAGTGTGAACCGAATTTATGATATGTTTCTGAATAAAGTTTCTCAAGGTCGGAAACTCCCAGAACAAAAAGTAGCAGAGATTGCCCAAGGACGGGTTTGGTCTGGTGTGGCGGCCAAGGAAATTGGTTTGGTTGATGAAATTGGCGGGTTGAATAGTGCGATCGCTTATGCTGCCAAGCAAGCAAAACTAGGAGAAGATTGGGAAGTGCAAGAATATCCTCGCACTAACAGTTTCGGAGAACGGTTTTTTGGACGTGCAACTGAAGAGGTGCGGACTGCTTTAGGAATTGAGGGGACGCAACTCCAACAATCTAATCCCCTCATCAATGAATTCCAAAAGTTGCAACAAGAAATCGGAATTCTGCAAAAGATGAACGATCCACAAGGGGTTTACGCCCGTTTGCCTTTCAACTTGAAGATTGATTGATATCATTACCTGATCTATCCAACAATCACAACAATGCCCTTGCGATCGTAAGGGTATTGTCATTAATATTCTCTAAGTGATACTGAGGAAACATCCAAATCGAACCAAAACAACCGAAAATGAATTGAACTGCGATTAAGCTACTTTTCTTTGTCCGATGGTTAAGGAACTCCAAAAATAAATTATCCAATTTCTGCACTTCACTACGACTTTCCCTCCCCCCGCTCCCTGCTCCCTGCCCCCCTGCCTCTCTTAAGGATGCTCTGGTTTGTTAGAGACAATGCTACAACCAGTGTTTCGGATACGTCCTTTCTTCCGCTAAATTATTGAAGATTACAGCGCATAGCACTAAAATGATCGATCCCTCAAAAGCAGGTGTTAGCAGAAATTGCCAATCTGGTTTCGTCATCATAACAACTAATGCAACAGCACCCGAAGGTGGGTGTAGAGTTCCAGTAAGCTGCATGATTCCGATCGCACTAGAAACAGCCATTCCCATTGACAAGGGAGAAGAACCGAGAAAATGCAGAATTATCAGACTTACGATAGCAGCTAAAAGATTACCCCCAACGACATTGCGAGGTTGAGCCAAAGGACTGTCAGGGACACCAAAGATCAAGACACTTGTAGCACCAAAAGGAGCCATCAGCAAAGGAGAATTAGTTTTTGCAGCAAGGTAAGACGTTGCATGGGGTTTTAATCTGATAGCAAAAATTTTCATTAGTCAATAGTTATTAATTAGTTGTTTAGGTAATATAGACCAATTAAACAGTATTAATTTTATCAGTGATTTTCCTGAGCCATTCTGATATTAAATATTACTAATATATACATAAATATTATCAGGATGCTAAATATGTCAGATTTACCGCTTCAGTGTAAGAATTTGAAAGACCAGGTTGAGTCTATATTACAACTTTTACAGCAAGAACCAACGCTACGTTTCCAAGATATTACACCTATACAAACTTCTCTAAGTAAAGCGATTTCTCCAAAGTTTGAAATTGTGTTTGCGGGTGCGTTTAGTGCAGGTAAATCAATGCTAATCAATGCACTATTAGAAAGAGAATTACTCTACAGCGCAGAGGGACACGCTACAGGCACAGAATGCAAAATCGAGTATGCAGAAGTAGATAAAGAACGTGTTGTTTTGACTTTTTTAAGTGAAGCAGAGATTCGGGAACAAGCAGTTTCTTTGTGTCAGCAACTAGGATTTAAGACAGTACCTAATATCAACCAAGCTGATGTAATTAACCTGCTACGCCAAGGTTGTGAAGCGATTATTCAGCAGGAGGGTGGTGAGAATAAATCAGAACGTGCAAAACAGGCGAAGGCATTAATATTGTTGCTAGAGGGATATATAGCAAACCGCGATCGCATCAATACGGTTAATAATGCTACATATTCAATGGAACAATTTAACTTTTCTAACCTCAAGGAAGCGGCTGGATATGCCCGTCGTGGTAGTAATAGTGCAGTATTGAAGCGAATAGAATATTACTGTAATCATCCTTTGCTACAAGATGGCAATGTAATTATCGACACACCCGGCATAGATGCACCAGTAGAGAAAGATGCACAAGTAACTTATGCCAAAATTCAACATCCTGATACTTCGGCGGTGGTGTGTGTGCTAAAACCTGCTTCGGCGGGTGAGATGACAAAAGAAGAAACAGAACTTTTGGAATTAATGCGAGAGAATGGGGGAGTGCGCGATCGCGTTTTCTATATCTTCAACCGCATTGATGAAACTTGGTATAATACTCAGCTACGGCAACGATTAGACGATTTAATTAGTGGACAGTTTCACAATACAAGCAAGGTTTATAAAACGAGTGGATTATTAGGATTTTATGGCAGTCAGATTAAACAGACAAGCCAACAAGATAGATTTGGTTTAGATTCTGTTTTCGCAGAAAGTATTAAAGGTTTAGATGGTAAAGAAGAAACACCACAATTTGTCTATGCTTTTAACAACTACTGCGTAAATTCAGGAAAGCTGTCTTCTAGTAAATTCCGTGTTTCTGTTAACGGCTTTGAAACCCCAAATCAAAACTATGTGCGAATTCTAGGAGATTGGGGAAATGAAATTATCGAACAGCTAATTAAAGATAGTGGTACTGAAGAATTTCGCACAGCAATTACTCGTTATCTTACCGAAGAAAAGCGTCCTCAATTATTTAAAAATCTTGCTGATGATTTGGAGGATGTTTGTATTAACCTAAAAAAACATTATCAGAGTGTCCAACGCAATTTAGATAGTCAGCCTCAAGAAATTGAGATAATGAAGGTGCAAGAGTTACAACGCCTAAATCAGCAACTTCAGCAAATTGGTAAAGATTTTAATGAGCATATTACAGAAGAAGTTAACCAAATAATTAATAATTCTTGCGATGCTTTTGAAGCAGATTTTAAGCAGTTGCAATCAAGAATGATTCGCCGTTTAGATGAATTGCTAGATACTTTTTCTGTAGCTTCTGCTTATCAACGTGCAACTATCAGCCATCCTCGTAACGCTACTGCACCTTTAATTGCTATTTTAGTAGAGGCATTTTATTACTTAGCAAATCAATTAGAAGATATTTTGATTGAATCTTCTCAGCAAGTAGTGGCAAATTATTTCCAGAGGTTGATTGAAAAGATTCGCAAGTCAGAATATTATCGCCAGTTGTATCGTTTGTTAGATAATGATGGTGGGATTGAACAAGAGATCAGAATGTTAGAAAAAGGAGTTGCTCAAGCATTATTTAGTGCAGCTAGTGTAGAGTGCGATCGCTTTGTGCGAGAAAGTCCCAGATTTTACGATGAAGGCACTTTTTCTATATATCAATTTCGCCAAACTTTATCACAAACTTCTCAAGGTTACGACGCTGAAAGTATTGTGGAAGCAGAACCAGCAATTAGACAATTATTGAAATTAGATTTTGAGCCAAAAGTGTCCCACACTATTCGTAAATCTTTTCGTCAAACCATTAATCAGACACTCAAAACTCATTTATTACCAATGGCAGATAAGCAAGCAGATGAAATTTTGCAGCAATACCCACAGGCGCGTGCTTATTTAGAGAAAACATTAGAACAAGAAGCTGAAGAAAAAATTGCGAATAATCGCCAGTTATTAAATGCTGTTAAAGAAAATATTATAGCATATAACTCAGCAGTTTCTAATATTAATAGTTGTTTACAGTCAATGCAATTATATAACAATCTTTTGCCTATAATTGGTGATTCGTTTGAGCCTATTAGTAAGTTTGCTAATAATGAGCTTTTAGTTTCAGACATGGTATAAAAGCTTTAACCTTAATATGAATTAATACAGATTAATTGAGATAATTGTAGTTTGTAGTGGGTGTTTTAGCGCTCACTATGTACAGATTTGTGTAAAATAGTAAAATCTAATAACTTGATAGTAATATGGAAGATAAATTCAAGCCAATAGAGTGTAATGATGATAATGTTTTGGATTAGGGGTTTAGTATAAACCTATTCCACTAATATAAAAGTATGGTAATCTACTTTGGAGGGCATTTGAAAAGTCCTCTTCTCCGTAGCAAAAGGTTCTAGATTATCCTAAATACCATTAAAAAAGGGGACTTTGATTCTTCCTCCTTTTTAAGGGGGTTAGAGGAGATCAATAACTGCCTGAAATTACAGCCAACCACTTTTCAAATAACCTCTTAAATACCCTAATTACAGCCTCAATTTTTTTGTACCTTGTTTAACCCGTTGAACTACTAGGAAACTAGATTGTTTCTTTTAAAGGATAACGAATGCCGTTGGTTGTGAGCTTACGTTAAATTAACTTAATTCTGCACTGAACCATAGTTTGACAAGGAGTGATAGACATGACACTGATTAACGGTACCTCTGGTAACGATAATTTGACTGGAACTCCAGAAACTGATTCCATTTTTGGCGATTTAGGTGATGACACTCTCGATGGTCTTGGTGGTGATGATAAGTTTCTCTTCAATAATGTAATTGATGTCCTCGTTTTTGGTTCTTCTAACATATCCGATTTATACGTCTATAGTACTGATGGTTTTGACATCATTAAAAACTCTTCTATTGGGAGTATTATCAATATTGACCCTGATAATCCCAACCGTAAACATGGAGATAACAACCGTAAAGTAATGACCGTATCTCCTTTATGGGAAACCGAATTCATCGACCGTATCACAGATACTGACACAATCCAAAGGATCTCGGCAGACAAGAATATTTATGGTTTGAAAGGCAACGATGTACTGTATGGCAACGATAACTTGGGTGACAATCTAAAGAACTTGATTCTCACAGGTAGTAACGATATTAATAGCATAGGCAACGACCTGGACAATCGAATTGAGGGGAATGCTGGTCACAACTTTTTGGTTGGCGGTGATGGCAATGACTACTTGCTTGGCTATGGGGACTACGACATTTTGGTTGGTGAGGCTGGTAATGACACGCTCGAAGGCGGTGCTGGTAACGACTTCTTAAATGGGGGTTCTGGTAGCGACATACTCGTTGGCGGTGCTGGTAACAATATACTTACAGGTAATGCTGGTGCTGATACATTTGTCTTCAACTTCAGGTCTGAAGACATTGACATCATCAAGGACTTTAGCAACTTGGAGAGCGACAAAATTCAGATTTCTACAATTGGGTTTGGTGCTACTTCCACTAACGAGTTCAGTTACGACAACAACACTGGTGCTTTGTCTTTCCAGGGAACCCAATTCGCCACTCTTGAGAACAAGCCTAATTTCATACCCACTTTCGACATTGAGCTTGTTGAAAAGTTCTCTTCTCGGTAGCAAAACGTTCTAGATCCTTCTAAATCTGTAGAGACGTAAAATTTTATGTCTCTACATCCCAATACCGTTCAGTTAAGCATCTCTTTCTTCTCTCTGCGTCCTCTGCGCCTTTGTGATTTGAACGATAATTTAGCCAAACGGTCACGAAATACTTCACTCTGTACTAGGACAACATATAGTTCAAAGCTATAAATGGAGTTCAAAAAACTCAAAACTTAATTACAGCAAGGAACATAGTCAAATAGTTCATTTGTACCGTACCGCGATGAGAGAGAAATAAAAATTCAGATTTCAGGCGATCGCTTTATCACTCAATTTTTGGCGAAACATATTTTTGAACCATATTGTGGACCTTTTGAATCATATTTTGACCGAAAGTTTAAAATTTTCCACTAAATTAACGTGTCTTGCTCGGCATTTTTTACCAAGTCTAAAAATAAAACTTTTGGTCGTATTATGGAACACAAGTAAAACACGCGGACATAATTTGATTCAAAAGTTAAGTTATTGATTGGCTCAAAAGCTTGAAATTACGTTAACTTTTGGTCACGTTATGGTTCAAAATTTGGTCATGCAGGGGGTAAAATCACAGCCTTGGCGGTAGCCTGCGGCAAGCCGATGCAGCGTCTACGTTAAAAAATTGATTTTGGTAACACAGTTTTAGCCTTAACCGAAGCGTATTGCTCTACATCCAGGTTCATACCTCGATTCAGCAACGCCGTTTTTCTTAAGGCATAATGAATCTTGTTCCTTAGAAGCTCACGTTAAATTAACTTAATTCTGCACTGAACCATAGTTTGACAAGGAGTGATCGACATGGCATCTATTAACGGTACTGATGGTGACGACAATCTGATTGGAACTCCAGAAACTGATTCTATTTTTGGTGATTTAGGTAATGACACTCTCAATGGTCTTGGTGGTGCTGATGAGTTTGTCTTCAACAATGTAATTGATGTGCTCTTTTTGGATGACGTGTGCTTCGTCTATAGTAGTGATGGTTTTGACATCATTAAAAACTTCTCTTCAGGTAAGATTATCAATATTGACCCTGTGAATCACAACTATAAGCATGTAAAGACAACTTTAGATCATATAAATAAAAACTTCAGGTACGATCGCAACACTGGTGCCTTGTACTTCCAGGGAACTCAATTCGCCACTCTTGAGAACAAGCCTAATTTCATACCCAGTCTCGATAGTGACCTTGTAAACACAAATAATGTAGACACAGGTGTAAAGATAAATTATGATGCTGTCTCCATGATCAGGCTTGGCACTACTTCCACTAAAGAGTTTAACAACCGCAACACTAGTGCCTTGTCTTTACAGGCAACCCAATTCGCCACTCTTGAGAACAAATCTAATCTCATACCCAGTCTCGATATTGAGCTTGCCTCTAAGGGTCTAACCTCTTGACTCTTCAATTAGCTTGGTCTTGTAGTGCCTAACCAAACCCAAATTTTAGATACTACAGCCACTCCAAAAACAATAACCCCACTTAGAGAATTTCTCTTGCGGGGTATTAATTGAGTATGGCTACTATTTTTCTTTGCTGTCGAAAATTTCCTCAGTTTCATTTTTAATAATCAAGTAACTTGATAAAAACTTTACAAATATCCTTTTAGGAGAATTTTCCAGTGTTTTCTCAAAGCCGATTTTATCAGTGGTGGCAATTGAGGTTGGCAAGCTTATTGGCTTTAATTGCAGCGATCGCAGCAGCCAACGAATCTGCCCTAGCCCAGATAGTACCCGATAAAACCTTAGAAACAAATTCCGTTGTTATACCTTCTCCTAACTTTGACCTGATAGACGGTGGAACACGTCGCGGTGCCAATCTATTCCACAGTTTTGAGCAGTTCAACGTTAAAGAAGGAGGACGAGCCTCTTTCAGCAATCCTTCTGGTATTAAGAATATTATTAGTCGGGTGACAGGGGGTAACCGCTCCGAAATTTTCGGCACGCTCGGTGTCTTAGGTACTGCTAACCTGTTTCTAATTAATCCCAATGGTATTATCTTTGGCCCGAATGCCCAACTTACTATAGGAGGTTCCTTTCTAGCAACAACAGCAAATGCCATCGGGTTTGGTGAGCAAGGCTTGTTCAGTGCCTCAGTTCCTAATTCTCCCGCACTCCTAACGGTCAATCCTTCAGCTTTGCTATTCAATCAAATTGCCAGACCGATTACCAATCAATCTACAAGAGCTACAAGAGGCCTGCAACTTTCTGGCAATCAAAAAAGTTTGTTGTTA
This sequence comes from Nostoc commune NIES-4072, assembly GCF_003113895.1. Lineage (NCBI taxonomy): Bacteria > Bacillati > Cyanobacteriota > Cyanophyceae > Nostocales > Nostocaceae > Nostoc > Nostoc commune. The sequence goes on from NZ_BDUD01000001.1 coordinate 2,454,156, forward strand.
GTAGGTGGGGGAGCAACGCGAAAAAGTGAGATCGGGGTTTAGTTCTCAATTACACCCCTATATTCTCAACAAAATCTGGTTTTTTAGTTGCGATCGCATCCTGAAACAAGCTATATACGTCCCAGATTTTAGCACCTCACAAAATCGCGTTGCTCCCGTAGGTGGTGATGTAAACTTAGAAGGGGGGAAATTGTTCGTTCCCAATGGTCGAGTCGAATTGGGAGGATTAGCAGGAGAAGGAACGGTAGGGCTGAATATAGATGACAAAAATCTGCCTTTGATTTTTCCTGATAATGTAGCGCTAGCAGACGTATCCCTCACCAAAGGAGCTATAGTCCAAACCAGTGTTAGACGAGGTATCGGTTCTCAACTAGGCACTGGCGATATCCAACTACAAGGTAGACGTGTCAGAATCGCTGATGGTTCACAGATTGTAGCTAATAATCCAGGAGCCGAACCGGGAGGGACACTTACCGTCCGTGCCTCTGAGTTGGTGGAAGTCCTTGGAGCAAGCCGCCTATTAGCTGAAACTTATGGTGTCGGAACTGGTGGAGATTTGACGATTGACACTGGGAAGTTGATTATCCGAGATGGGTCAGAGATAGCAGCTGGTACTTTTAACTCCGGACGGGGGGGGACTGTGACTGTAAGAGCCTCTGATTCGGTGGAACTGAGTGGAACATCGGCTGATGGTGCGAATTTTAGCAGAATCATAACTCAGACTGATGGTATCGGAAATGCCGGTTCGGTGAACATTGAAACTGGGCAATTGATTGTTCAGGGTGGGGCACTAGTCTCAACTGCAAGTGCTAATACTAGTTCGGGAGAAGGAGGACTGTTGTTTGTAAAAGCCTCTGATTCGGTGCAACTGATTGGAACATCAACATCAGCTGATAATCCGACCCCTAGTGGTCTGTTTGCTTTGGGGGAAGGTTCTGGCAAACCTGGAGACTTGACGATTGAAACTCGCTTATTTATTGCCCGGGATGGGGCAAGAGCCTCAGCTTCCAATTTAGGCTCGGCTCAGTCGGGAGGGACGTTGAGTCTGACCGCTTCCGAATCAGTGCAACTAATTAGAACATCGGCAAATGGTCAGGACAGAAGCGGCTTGCTTGTTGGAAGCACAGGTACTGGATCTGCCGGAGAATTGTCAATTAAAACTGAGAAATTGCAAGTCCTGGATGGAGCAATTGTGTCGGCCCGTACTGGGGGCGAGGGACGAGGAGGAAGCGTAACGGTGAATGCTTCTAACTCTATAGAGCTAAATGGCACTTCAGCCGACGGTCAGATGCCCAGCCTCTTGACAACTGAAACCACAGGCGTGGGAGACGCTGGGAATTTAACGATTGAAACTGGGCAGTTGACTATCAAAAATGGCGCACAGATAACCAGTAACAGCACAGGGCTTGGAAGAGCAGGTGATTCTAAAGTAGAAGCAAGTTCTGTCAGTCTTGACCAGGGAAGTATTACCTCGCAAACGACGTCGGGTAATGGAGGAAATATTACTCTATCAGCAAAAGACCTCTTACTGCTGCGCCGTGGCAGTAAAATTTCCACTAGTGCAGGCACAGCACAACAGGGTGGAGATGGTGGTAGTATCGATATTAACTCTAAATTTATTGTTGCTATCCCCGAAGAAAACAGTGACATCAGCGCTAATGCTTTTTCTGGTGCAGGTGGGAGAGTGGATATAAAAGCGAATGGCATTTATGGTATTAAGTTTCGTGAAAGTCCAACTCGCTTAAGTGACATCACTGCTAGTTCAGAATTTGGTAGACAAGGCACTGTAGAACTTAATACACCTGGTATCGACCCCAACAGAGGCTTAGTTGAGTTACCTACAATAAGTGTAGAAACTGAAGTAGTCCAAGTCTGCGATAGTCCAGGTTATGCTCAAAGCAGCTTTATCATTACCGGACGTGGCGGTTTACCTCCTAATCCTAGCAAGGATATTCTCCCAAACAGCACAGTAGAAGTAGGTTGGGTATCGGTTAAACCTAGCAACGATGCCAATTGGAGACGCTACGCGAACCGTGGGCTACGCCGGAGCAGCAATCCACCTGTTACTACTAGAGTAGTTACTACCACACCAGAACGTATTGTAGAAGCAACTGGATGGGCGGTAAACAAAAAGGGAGAGGTAGTACTTACAGCTAATGTAACTGCTGGCGGTCGTGGTTCGTGGCAGAAAGATGTTGTACCTTGCAGTACAACTCATGCTCATCAGTAAATGCTGTTGAGTTACAAGAACCTATCCCACTAATAATATTTCTACTATAAAGCTTAAGCTTATTAAAAACTGAAAACGAAAAATTAAGGTTTTAAAGCACTTTTACGAAAATAAGTAGGGATTTTTAAAATAGTTGGGATAGGCTCAAGTAATCACTCGTGATTCGCCCATTTTTATAGGAGTTAGAAAAGATATATTCAACCTACGCAGTTTAAGGTTTTTGACGCTAACTGAATTGTATTGTGCTATAACTACTCTTTACAAAACTGGGTACTAGGTAAGCTGTTCCACAAATAAAATTGCATAATTACGGCGCTCATGTTGCCCATCCCAGAAGAGTTATATAAATTTTAGATATGCAAACTAGATGTGGTTTAGCTTTTTAGAAAAACAATCCCTAATTCCCGACTCAATGGTTATGAATATCAAGCGTCGGCAATTTCTCACAACCTGTGGACTAGCTACACTAGCCACCCAGATATCACCACTTACCGCCCAAGGTAAGCCATCTGCAAACACCAGCAGCAAGCCGCCGCACCTGCAAGCGGGCGATACCGTAGGATTGATTTCCCCTGCGGGTATCGTTGACGCTAAAGATATCGAAGCAGCACAGCAATCATTTTCACAGTTAGGGTTAAAAGTCAAGCTGGGGAAACATATTTTAGACCGTTACGGCTATTTAGCAGGTAAAGATGCCGATCGCGCCCAGGATGTAAACTTGATGTTTAGCGATCGCACCATTAAAGCAATTATTCCCATGCGTGGTGGTTGGGGTTGTAATCGCATTTTACCCCTACTCAACTACTCGCTAATCGGCTCCCATCCGAAAATTATTATCGGTTACAGCGATATTACAACGCTGTTGTTAGCAATTAATGCCCGTAGTCAAATGATTACTTTTCATGGCCCAGTTGCTACGTCTACCTGGAATCAATTTACAGTTGATTACTTCAAGCGCATCCTATTTAATGCTGAAGCGGTGGCTATGCAAAATCTCAACCCTAGCGAAGTGCGGATGGAGATCATAGCACCGGGAAAGGCGAGGGGTAAACTTGTGGGTGGAAACTTGTCAGTGCTATCAGCAATGGTAGGTTCACCTTACCTACCTTCTTGGAACAAAAGCATTCTGTTTGTGGAAGAAGTTGGCGAAGATGTTTATCGTATAGATAGGATGCTGACGCAGTTAAAAACTGCTGGGATACTTAATCAAATTGCTGGCTTTATCTTTGGGCAATGCACTAAATGTAGTCTTGGAGATGAACCGTCATTTACATTAATGCAAGTATTGCAACAACACATACTTCCTTTAGGTATTCCTGCTTGGTACGGTTCAATGATTGGTCATATTAAGGATAAATTTACTTTGCCAATCGGTGTGGAAGTGGAAATAAATGCCGAACTTGGGACAATACGAATGTTAGAGGCAGCTGTTAGCCTTGTGTGAATGAGGCAGGAGGTTGGAATGAAACCAATTCGCAATTCGCAATTGAATCAAGCCAGACACAACGGGCAGAGGGTTTCTATCTACCTTGGGATACAAGGACTGTTCCGCGCCACTTGCAGGCGAGGTTTTAAACTTTCATTTTATAAAAAGTAATTAAATATATTTTTATAACCCACAAGTATGATATAAAACAGTTTTTTAGTATTAATGTATTACTACTTATAAAATTAATCTAAACTAAATTTTGTAAATACTGTGACTAGTTTCTAGCAGTAAATTTTAAAATTAAACTTAGCTAAATTAGTACATACTATTAAACCTAGCTAGTTTGACCTGTTTATTAATACCTTATACTTAAATCAAATATCCTCACATTATTAAATATTTATTTGTTTAAGTTGTAATACTTGCTCCATCACTCTTCTAGAAGACAAAATCTATGCCAAAAGATTGATGAGAAGGAAATTTAAAAATGTCTAAATATTATTAAAGTCCGTAATAAATTTGCAGATAAATATTTAGCTGTACCGCTAAGGAGTAATAAATCTAGTTGCAAAGTAAGCGTTGCAAAAATTGATAATAACAAGGTGTAAACTTTAAAACTGCTCTCATTGCAGAAAATCAGGAGATAATTATGGATACCGAATTACAGCAAGATCAGTATGTCAATACTGCCTCCCCAAACCAGATAGAAGCACTTAAAGGTTCAGAGTCTGGAAACTTGGCAATGTTGCCGCCCGCCTCGGAAAATGAAGAACAATGGCAAAAAATTGGTAGACAGATTTCTATATTTTTGGCAAAAATACCTGAGTACATAGGTAGTTTTTACCAAGAATATAAATTGCTGATTATCAGCTTTGCGTTGCTTGTGATAACAGTTACGGCACTAAGGATTTTTCTAGCGGTACTCAATGCCATAAATGATATTCCCTTAGTTTCTCCATTTCTCCAATTAATTGGACTTGGTTACACAATTTGGTTTGCTTTCCGCTATTTGCTCAAAGATTCAACTCGGCAAGAATTAGCAACAGAGATTCGCTTGCTTAAAAAACAAACTCTAGGCAGAGAAGAATCACAGACTTTAAGCTAACTAAAGTATAGTGGCGGATACAGTGTATCTGAACTTTTGGTCAAGTAAAAAGCTAAGTTTTGCTTGACCATTGTATAAAACTGTAGATTCTTGGTGTTCTTCTCTAACGAGACGCTACGCGTTGGCGGAAGCCTCTCGTAGAAAAGGCGGTTTGATAAATTAAGCTTTTTAGCACTTTTGCGTAAGTCCTATCTTATACCACATCAGCTAAATTAGCCGGAAAAGAAAATGTATGATCAAGACAAATAAATTAGCTTCGCTGACAACAACAGTATTTCTTTCAACATTGCTAACAGTCCCTCTGCTTTCTAGCTGCGGTGGAGGTTCCCAAAATGCTACGCAACCTCCAATTGACGATACTGTTGGGAGAAATTTAAATAATCGCGCTCCCGTAAATCAACCCCAAGCTAGGAGGGGATTAAGTACAGGGCAAAAAGTGGCAATATTGGCAGGAGCTGCTGGACTTTACTACCTCTACAATCAGCGAAAGAATGCCCAAGGAGCAGGAGCGCAGGGGAAATACTACCTTTCTAAGAATGGGCGTGTTTACTATCGAGATGCTCAAAATCGCCCTGTCTGGGTAACACCGCCACAAGAAGGCATTCGTGTTCCAGAGGAGGAAGCACAACAATACCGCGACTTTCAAGGATATAACAACAGTCCCACAGGGCGAGACTTAAGGGGTTTGGGTGCAGGTACTGTTCCGACATATTAATTTTTGTACAGATTATAAATAGATGGCGTTTAACCGTCATTCTATTTTTTTATAGAAACTTTTTCCAGATTTTAAAGTTAATATAGGAATCCGGTTTGATTTGGAGAAAATATACGTAGGATGTGTTAGCACGGAGAGTACGGCATCAAACTCGTGTTCATAGTGCGTTACGAACTCCGTTCTAACACACTCTACAATACTTAATTTCGTTCAAAAATCAAATAGTAATCCTATAATACTCATAAGTATAATATCAAGCATTATTATACTTTTTCAAAAAAGTATTTTTTAAAATTTTATACGAGTATATAGAAATCCTATTTAATTATTGAAAAGATTTTTACCTCTAATTTTTGTACAAGAGGGTTTTGAGTTTCAGGAGGCTTGCAAAATTAAAACCGGAGTCTTATATAGCCTAAGTTGCTCAATACATTGGAACTACACCTTAACAGGTATTGATTGCAAGCCGCATACTCGTGCTGAGGTAATTTTTGCTAGATATTATTACTCGTTGCAACTGCGGCGGGATGGGGGTTAGGTTTTTCCATAACGTGAAAAGTCTGTGTTTATATAAAGTTTCGGCAAAAAGCAGTATTCGTCCTGCCTCCTGCCTCTCTTGTTAATATTTTGATAGACAGTATGCATTTCTCCTCGCTATGTTACGACTAACTGAAGTAAAGCTCCCGCTTGATCATCCTGAAGATGCGATCAAGACTGCCATCCTTAAAAAGCTGCAAATCACGGACGAAGATTTGATCAGCTATTCTATCTTCAAGCGTAGCTATGATGCCCGTAAAAAAGGAGAGATTACCCTTGTTTATATTCTGGATGTAGAAACGACTCAGGAAACTCATCTACTCAAGCGCCTGAAAAAAGATCCTCATGTAATGGTCACGCCAGATATGAGTTATCGCCCAGTGGCAAAACCACCGAGCAATTTGGCGATTCGCCCCATCGTCATTGGTACTGGGCCTTGTGGATTATTTGCGGGTTTGATGCTGGCGCAAATGGGCTTTTGTCCCATCATTTTAGAACGTGGAAAACAAGTTCGCGATCGCACTGCTGATACTTTTGGCTTTTGGAAGAAAAAATCAGACTTCAACCCCGAATCTAATGCCCAGTTTGGCGAAGGTGGGGCGGGTACATTCTCCGATGGTAAACTCTACAGCCAAGTCAAAGATCCTCAGCATTATGGACGCAAGGTGCTAACCGAACTCGTCAATGCGGGAGCCTCACCGGAAATTCTCTACATCAACAAACCGCATATCGGCACTTTTAAACTGGTGGGAATCGTCCAAAGTATGCGTGCCAAAATCGAATCTCTCGGCGGTGAAATTCGCTTTCAAAGTCGGGTGGAAGATATCAACATCGAAAATGGACAGGTGCGGGGAGTCACCCTCGCCAGTGGGGAATATATCGCCAGCGATTATGTAGTTTTGGCGGTGGGTCATAGCGCCCGTGATACCTTCCAAATGCTATTTGATCGTGGAGTTTACATAGAGCCTAAACCTTTTTCTATTGGTTTTCGGGTCGAACATCCCCAAACTCTCATCGACCAATGCCGTTTCGGGCCTCAAGCTGGTCATAAGCTTTTAGGTGCTGCCGATTACAAACTGGTTCACCACTGCCAAAATGGTCGTTCCGTCTATAGTTTCTGTATGTGTCCGGGAGGTTTAGTGGTTGCAGCCGCGTCAGAGCCGGGGCGAGTCGTCACCAATGGAATGAGCCAATACTCTCGCAATGAGCGCAATGCCAATAGTGCGATCGTTGTGGGCATCACCCCCGAAGATTATCCGGGCAACGCCTTAGCGGGAATTGACTTCCAACGGCGTTTGGAAGAACGAGCATTTGAATTGGGTGGTGGAACTTATGAAGCTCCAGGGCAGTTGGTGGGAGACTTTCTCAACCATCGCCCCTCTACAGCATTCGGCACAGTTAAGCCGTCTTATACACCTGGGGTACATTTGGGTGATTTGAGTGAAAGTTTACCAGATTATGCGATCGCAGCCATCCGTGAAGCACTTCCCGCTTTTGACAAACAAATAAAGGGATTTGCGATGGATGATGCCGTGTTGACTGGGGTAGAAACCCGCACTTCATCACCGATTCGGATTAAACGCAAAGAGGATTATCAGAGTTTAAATACACTCGGTCTTTATCCGGCTGGTGAAGGCGCGGGATACGCCGGGGGAATCCTCTCTGCTGGTATCGATGGTATCAAGGTGGCGGAGGCGGTGGCTTTAAGTATTTTGAGGAATTGCGAGCGTAAAATCTGAAATAGTGAATGCGATGCTGACGGCGGTAAACTACGCTGTCTTTGCATCCGATTTTGGGTTGAGCTGTCCGTTCGCCTTAAATATTTTGCGAAAATGCGATCAAATTTAGCCAATAGAAAAGTATAGACATCAATCTATTCATTCGCTGCCATTAAAACTTCTGCATATAGTTGACTGCTGACCCGAAAATTTGCCTTGGCAACTAAATCATCCATCACAGGTTTAATTGCTGTGATTAACCCTTGTCGTTTTGCCGTCAGCAGAACACCAAATACCCCAGTAATTCTCAATCTCCGATCTGTTGCCGCTTGTCTACCCAAACGCTCATCAATTAGTAATCGGACTGCATTCACTTCAATAGCAAGAGCGATCGCCTCAGCCTCTCCCAAATTTATCAGATTTCGCAACTCACTGACTAATTCTTGGTTCTGCACTACTTGTATTTTTAGCCAAATTGCTGATTGAACTGCTGTAATGACATCCTCTCCAGCCCGCTCATCCAGCAGTTCATCATAAACGGCAGTTGGAATCAAAACTGTTTCATATAGCTGTTGTAAAAGATTAATTTGCCCAACTTTTGCTAAGTTCGAGATTGGCGAAGTGTTACTGACGATAGTCATCGTCAAGCTTATTCCTGCAATGTTTTGAGGTCTTCCTGAAATTCAGCTACATCATAATGAACACAAATGCCCCGATCAGCCAGTAATTTTTGAAACTGCATCCGATGCATTCCGAGCAATTCACTAGCTTTTCCTAAGCTTATTTTGTCCCGTTGGAATAGCATAATCACAATTTCCAACAAGAATTCGCGTTCTGGTAAGCCACTAGCTTCGATGATATCGTCCAAAACTGCCAGACTCATGGCTTTTTCTCCAGCTTTGTTTCTTGCATTTTAGCAGTTAGAATAGGCTACCCAGAGCGATCGCCTTCAACATAGTGCAAACCGTTAATCGTCTTAATACAACTCATATTTCATTAACTGACAGGGCAACGTTCCGTTGTACACTGCAATTCGCTTGGATGATTTTAGCCCAATCGATTGGGACAGTTCCTTGTTGCCACTCAGGACAAAGGCAGTCCAGCCTTTGAAGCGTTGTTTTAGCACATCGCCCAAAAGTTTGTAAAATGACCCTAAATCGCTATCTCGCCCCAGCCGTTCGCCATAGGGTGGATTGCAGAATAAAATCCCACTGTCTGCGGGGGCAACAACATCAGCAAGCTCCATTTGAGAAAACCATACATGGTTATCAACGCCGCAGTTTTGAGCATTATTAATCGCTTGCTCGATTATATTTTCATCGCGATCGCTTCCCCAAATAGGTGCAGGCAGGGTATCTAGTTGGCTATCCTTAGCTTCTTGCAGCAGCTTTTCTAAAAGGGATAAATCAAAATCGAGCCAATTTTCAAATCCAAAGGATTCACGAAACAGTCCTGGTGCGATATTCAGTGCCTTTAAGCTAGCTTCGAGAGGTAAAGTGCCAGAGCCACAAAGAGGATCGTAGAACATCTGGTTTGGCTCCCAACCCGAAAGTTGAATCAAGGCAGCAGCTAAAGATTCCTTTAGAGGGGCTGCTCCAACCGCAGGACGGTAGCCTCGGCGATGCAGACTATTTCCAGAACTGTCGAGTTTAACGGTACAATTATCACGTTCAATATGAACATTGACCCGCACATCTGGGGCATGAAGCTCTACATTTGAACGCTCACCCAGGTTTTCTTTCTGTTGGTCAACGATCGCATTTTTGACCTGGAGAGATGTGAAGTGGCTGTGGTTGAGGCGATCATTTTTGCCTGTGACATTCACCGCCAAAGTCATGTCTGGCGTTAAATAGTTTTGCCAATTGATACTCTGGATACCGTGATAGAGATCCTTGGCATCAAGGCATGGAAACTCATGGATATTCACCAAGATTCGGAACGGCAGCCTAGCCCAGAGATTGACGCGATAAAGTAGAGTGCGATCGCCCTCAAAGGCTACACCGCAAAACCCAGGCTCTACTGAATGAGCGCCTAGCTGCTCTAACTCTTGAGCCGCGAGGGTTTCTAATCCGCGAGCAACCGTTGCAAAATACTGATTCATCCTCTAATCCAAAACATACTCTTCACTGCTGACCCATTGACGCACTTTAGCTTAACTCATATCTTGGTGATATTCTCTCTCGTTAAGTCTGCGATTATAACCTTTTAAGTAACTTAGCATCACTTGCCCCAGACAAAGGAAATCAAGCTGGAGTAAGGACACAGTAAATTTTTGTGGAAAGAGATTATTATTTCTTCATTTTCAGTACTATCTTAAATTCAATTAACCCTGATAACATCAAGCTGAAATAGTGTTCAGGCATTTTGCAATACAACCCATTAATTAAAATCGTCAGAGGGATAAACAATGACTTTTGTATCTGATATTGTTCTGCTAAAAGACTTAACATCGTCAGCAGATAAGGATTTGGGCCGGGTAAAAGCCGTACTTCCGGCGACGGTAAATCGGTTAACCAACCCGACGTTAGCAAGTATCTATGGTAATGACCTGAAATTTGGTATTGCCTCCTTCAAGGATAAGCCAATACCGCCTTTTGGGGGTTACGCTGACTATGTATATAAACCAGAAGTCGCTTTAACAAATAATGTCACAACAATCAAAGACAAAATCTTTGACCTTGAAGCTTTTGGTGGCAATGATAGCTCCGAATCACAATTAGACGCACTCTTGTACACAGCTTTAGATAGCGGTGGCAGTCTCGGTTACAGAGTGGGTTCATTTCGTGTTGTTATAATAGCCACCGATAGTGTTTATCACGTTGCAGGCGATCGGGCAGCAGTTCGTCCAAATGATACTATTGCCAATAATGGAGATGGTGTAATTGATCCTAATGAAGATTATCCAGAGATTGGACAAGTAAAAACTGCGCTAGAAGCAAATAATATTATTCCAATTTTTCTAACTACGAGTGATGTTGCACTCGATTACGAGATACTAGTTACCCAGCTTGGTCGAGGTGGTGTACTAACTCTTGATTCTAAAAGTGAGAATTTTGCTGATGCCATAAAAGAGGCAGTTGCTCTATCCAGAAATGTCATAAGTACTGATGTTGTTACCACAAATGGAGACGATACCCTTAGTTGGGGGAATTTTTTGGCTGGCGATCAGGTTATTTTTGCTGGGGACGGTAATGATAGTATTTCGCTTTCTGGTGTTATTGGCAACCATTACATTGATGGCGGGGCAGGTTCTGACAACCTTGTTGGTGGAGATGGTGCAGACAGAATAGATGGGGGTAGTGGTGACGACAACCTTCTGGGGGGCAAGGGTAATGATATTCTTTTTGGCAGTAGTGGAAAAGATATTTTGATTGGGAATAAAGGCAATGATTACTTACAGGGAGATAGTGGGGACGACTTCTTAAAAGGAGGCGCTGGTTCAGATAAGTTTGCATTTGCAACAGGATCAAAATTTGATATTAAGGAACTCGGAGTTGATATTATTGGTGACTTCAATCCTAAGCAAGACAAGATCCAACTATCTAAATCTACCTTTACCGCTCTAAGTAACTCAGTCTTTCCAACTGAATTAAATTCCGCAGACTTTGCTACAGTGACAAACGATACTTTAGCAGCAAGTAGTAGCGCGGTAATTGTTTATAATATCGCAAATGGTAGTATCTTTTATAACCCTAATGGTTCGGCAGATGATTTTGCTGATATAAATTCCGGGGGTAAATTTGCACAATTGGGTGCTAGCTCCTTTCCGGCTCTAACTACCGCTAGTTTTGAGATAGTTTTGTGATTGATGTTAGCTTAATTTTCAACTTCACATAAGAGACTTCCAAGAAATAAAGGAAGGAAGGAAAAGTGAGATGCTCCCAGGCAAACGAATTGAACTAAGATTACTCTATAATTTTTTAAAATCAATCATTGTCTGACGATAAGTATCTGGCAAACCCGTATCAAAACACTTGCCTTTAACAACGTATCCTGTCATCCTCTCTTCCTGACGTAATCTGTCAAGACAAGATGTTAACTGAAATTCGCCTCGTTCTCGGAAATTTTGGTTGATGTGTTCTGCTAAAAAATCAAAAATTTTTGGCGTTAGTAAATACAAACCAAATATACATAAAAACTCATTTTCTGCCATTCCCTGTACACGTAAATATTGTTGTGCATACTCAATGGTAGGTTTTTCATAGAGTTGTGTAACTTCCAGAATCGAGTTTAACTCTTGCCAAACTCCTGTTACACATCCAGATGTATGAAGATTTTCTGCTGGCGTTGTAGTTAAGCTAACAACGCTTTGATTAACTTGTTCATAAACATTTAAAAGTTGACTAGCACAAGATTTGTCAATATCAGATGCATAAATGTGGTCGCCCAACATTAGCAAAAACGGCTCATTTTGCACCCAATCTTTGGCACAAAATACCGCATGACCATAACCTAATTGCTCCTCTTGCAATAAAATCGTAATTTTGCTACCTAAATCTTCAATATATCGGCTATATTCTTGATTTTGCGGTGAAAGTTTATTTAAAAGTTCTTTTTTAGGTGGGTTTTTCAATAAATCTTCAAATATTTCTTTGTCATCCGGCTGTACCACAATCCCCACTTCTGTAATTCCAGCACTCATTGCTTCTTCAATAATTGCTAAAATCACAGGTTTTGCCCTACCATCTCGATCAATAATCGGAAAAAGTTCTTTTTTCACAACTTTAGTAGCTGGAAACAATCGAGTCCCAAAACCAGCTACCGGAATCACAGCTTTTCTAACTTTATTTTTCTGCATTAATCCTCAATCCTCATCAGCTTAAAATCTCCCCTGCCCCCTGCCTCTTGCTCACTCCAACTTCTCAAACAACTCTGCTAACACCACATTAGAAAACAAAAACCCTTGGGGATCAATCAAACGCAACCTTCCCTCTGCAACTTCCACCCAACCTTGATCAAAATATGATCGCAAACACCTGCAAATTTTCTCCACCTTCTCTTCCCCAAACCCCTCGGCCAACACTGCCAAACTCACACCTTCCGCCAAACGCAACCCCAACATTAACGTTTCTAACAATACTTCCTTTGGGGAAGTCACATCACAATCAATTACACCGCCAGCTTCTACCCACTGGTAATACTCCCTAGTTTTACGGGGACGAGTGAAGCGTTTCCCGTCAACATAACTCGCCGCACCCATACCAAAGCCATAGTAAGGGCGGTTTTCCCAATAAACTCGATTATGCCGACACTGATGACCAGGTTGAGCATAATTAGAAATTTCATAATGCTCATAACCTGCACTAGTCAAAACCTGCTGCCCCATCTGGTACATTTTGACTGTAGCTTCATCCGTAGGCAAAGGAGTATCGCCAGGTTTGTAGTAACGACCAAAGGCTGTACCTGGTTCGATGGTAAGATCGTAGATAGAAATGTGAGTGGGTAAAAGTGCGATCGCTTTTAAGAGGGAATCTTGCCATTGATCCAAAGACTGATGCGGCAACCCAGAAATTAAGTCTAAGCTAAATTCGGGAATCTCGACTTGGTGGATTAGTTCCACAGCTGCAAAAATATCTTCAACTGAGTGCGATCGCCCCGCCCTTTGCAATAATTCTGATTGAAAGGCTTGTACACCTAAACTTACCCGGTTCACGCCAACATTGCGATAGCCTGCTATATGGGCTAAATCAAAGGTGGCTGGGTCAATTTCCATCGAAATTTCTGCCCCAGACGCAATACCAAAATGCTTCTCTAGTTCTTTTACTATCCGTTGTAGCTGCTCTATTGATAGCAGCGAAGGAGTACCACCGCCGAAGAAAATTGTCTTCAGGGGTTGAGCCAATGCTGGTGTAATGGCAATTTCTTGACATAGCACCTCAACATATTGGGAGATAGTACCAGATGTTTCGCCCCGCAAGCGATCGCCCACAACAGACACCGGAAAATCACAATAAAAACACCGCCGTCTGCAAAAGGGAATATGCACATACGCAGAACTCGCAATTCCAGAAATACTAAATTTTTGACTCATTTTGAGAAAAGATTAAGTTAACCCAACTGCGAATTAGAGACAATGAAAATGAGGTAATAATTCAGGAGTCAGGAGCCAGAATAATTGTAAAATCAAGCGTACAATAACTTCTTGATTTTATTAAACTTATTAAGTTTGAGTATCAAAGTCTTCTTAATTCTGGATTCTAAATTCTGAATTCTTACAAAATAAGTAGTTTTTTTACAAGTTTTTGTCGTTTTACAACGAAACAATGAAAAATATGAAGATAAAAGCCTTTGGTTATAATAATTGCAGATATTGCCCTACTAAACCCTTAGTGTAAGTCAATATTGATGAGTTTATCTTACCGATGAAATAAAAAATACTTAACTTTATCGGTGAACACAGTTGCAGGAAAACAAGACAACCATGCTTGACGCCATTATTATTTTCTCATTTATTCTGGCAGCGTCGGGAATAGGGTTCTACAGCATTGAACTACTGCCCAATGGCACACTAGATCAGGTAACAAATCTTGAAGCTTTACGCTTAGTTGTTGCCGTCTTTGCGGCTATTATTGGTGGTGCGATCGGGCTGAGTTTTCAGACGACATATCGTCGCCTAGAATCACAAATCAAAGAAATGCCTCTGGAAGTGATTTTAACTCGTGCGATCGGCTTAGTGATTGGGCTATTACTAGCTAACCTGATGCTAGCCCCACTATTTTTGCTACCCATCCCGGCAGATTTTGGATTTATTAAGCCATTGGTGGCAGTTGTTGGTAGTATTATCCTCTCCGTGACTGGCATGAATTTGGCAGACACCCACGGGCGAGGGTTATTACGGTTTATTAATCCCAACACCGTCGAATCGATGGTAGTGGAAGGTACGCTAAAACCCGCCAATACTAAAGTTTTAGACACCAGCTGCATTATCGATGGTCGCATTGAAGCATTACTAGAAACAGGGTTTTTGGAAGGGCAAATTCTTGTACCGCAGTTTGTCTTGCAAGAACTCCAACAAGTAGCGGATGCTAGTAAAGACCAAAAGCGGGTGCGGGGAAGACGAGGACTAGAAATTCTCAACCGCATTAAAGAAGAATATCCCGATCGCATCGTGATTAATACAATTGACTACGAAGATATTCCTACAGTTGATGCCAAGTTGGTGCGCTTTGCCCAAGAAATTAACGGTACATTGTTAACCAATGACTACAATTTGTCTAAAGTCGCTAGCGTCCAGAAAGTACCTGTTTTAAATGTAAATGATTTAGTGAACGCCGTCCGTCCCAGTTATTTACCAGGTGACAACCTGGATTTGAAAATTCTCAAGGAAGGCAAAGAACCCAGTCAAGGCATTGGCTACCTAGATGACGGCACAATGGTAGTCGTTGAAGAAGGCAGCAGTTATGTGGGTGGTGAACTGCGAGTAGTAGTTACTAGTGCTTTGCAAACCACCGCAGGAAGAATGATTTTTGCCAAACCCCAAGCTTCCGCATTGGCGTGAGGGAAATGTCCGGTGCAATTAAATATAAATTGTGCAATCGGTGCAGTCAACCTGCACCGATTATTTATTTGGAC
Source organism: Nostoc commune NIES-4072 (assembly GCF_003113895.1). NCBI lineage: Bacteria > Bacillati > Cyanobacteriota > Cyanophyceae > Nostocales > Nostocaceae > Nostoc > Nostoc commune. Next base: position 2,469,462 of record NZ_BDUD01000001.1, read on the forward strand.
TCATCAGACTCAGTTACCTGCAAATACTGTAACTGCTCAATTGATAACCCTGTCAACCTTGCTATCTGTTCTAATGGCATACCAGTATTCAAAAGATTGCTTGCCACTTCAAGTAAAGCTTCAGCTTTGCCTTCAGCTTTGCCTTCTTCTAAAATATCTTGATAAATCACTGACTCGCGCATAATATCTGACCTCAAAACTCGTCTGATAACCTCTTTGTCTAATACTAAACCAGCTAAAATCGCTACAAAATTTTGGATTTAAAACTTTCAAAGCTAAAAAATGACATCCACTCACTTATATGCTAAATGAGTGGAGGTTACTAATGGGGATTATCAGTTTAGCTATTTCAAAATTGCTCAAGCTAAAGCGGTTCCTGGTGGTAGTTGTGGTGGCTCACCTGTTTGCCCTGGTGTAGGTACAACTTTAGGGTGTGTTGGATCAAAATCGGTTTCCGGAATTCCCAAGTTTTGTCTTAACCACTTACTTACCCAGCTACCGCCATTGATGGCTTGAGCTTCTTCATCAAATAACTCTACACAGTTTTGTAAGTCAAAAATCTTGATCTTAGTCATTTTACAAAAGTCCTGACAACTTTGTTATCCGTTTGCCATAAAAATAATATACTGCAAACCAATCAAAGACAAGCAAACTTATTCAACATATAGGATTACTATTTGATTTTTGAACGAAATTAGGTGTTGTAGAGTGTGTTAGAACGGAGTTCGTAACGCACTATTATCAAGGGTTTGATGCGTTATGCTGTCGCTAACACATCCTACGGATATTTTCATAAATCAAACCGGATTCCTATAGTAGTTTATTGTGTTGAATACCACAATTAAAAAGCTTCCAGGAGCAGGGCGGCCACATCTAAATTACTCTTGATCACAACCAAGGTTAAAAAGCTCTGAAATTCTTTAATCTAAACATTTATATATAAGAATTTTCATAAATCTCTAATGGCAAATTATCTGGGTCTTTAAAAAAAGTAAATTTTTTATTTGTAATTTCATCAACTCTGATATTTTCTACCTCTATTCCTTTCGATTTTAAATAAAAAACAGTTTCCTCAACATCATCAACTTTAAAAGCAAGATGTCTTAAACCACAAGCCTCTGGTTTACTCGGCCGTTCTGGAGGATTTGGGAAAGAAAATAGCTCTATTTGAGCATTTTCTCCAACTCGTAAATCTAATTTATAAGAATTTCTCTCAGCGCGAAAAGTCTCTTGAATAATCGGAAATCCTAAAACTTCTACATAAAATTTTTTGGAGCGATTGTAGTCAGAACAAATAATAGCTACATGATGAATACCAGTGGTTTTCATTGTTGTTTTGCTTATTTTACTACAATTATTAACATAGTGTACGTAGGTAATAACACAACCACATTACACCTTCTCAAGTATAGGTTAAGCTTTAATCTTTTTAATTCCTGAAGGAGTGCATGTATCCAATAGACTTGTCCGTAAATTTATAATCCAGGATGAGAGTAGGTAAGGGACTTCCAAATAAAAAAATATACATAAAGGCAGGAGGGCAGAGAGCAGTTGCCTATTGCCTTCTTGCCCGATGATGCCCTATCCCCATTAAAATCAAAATCGTTTGTGCAAACCGAGTGCAAAATTCTCTCATTACATCAAAATTTACAAATCTTGATGTTCATCGTTACGCGCTCATAAGAAAATGATCATAACAAAGCGGATACAACGCCTAAAAAGCTTGAGCATTTAGGAAATCAAAACTTCCATGCTTATAGAAGCTGGCAATTTGAGTTGCAACAAATTAATCCAGCAATTTGATTGGACTGGATGAGCAATCTGAAATTTATTTATAAATCGAAACAATTTTCTTAAACTTTCGTTAACAGGAGAAACAGTTAATGCCATTTGGACCAGCTTCACGCCTGGGAGTAAGTTTATTTGATGAAACCCCTCCCGTTGAGTGGGTATCAGGTCGCTCACAAGAAGAAGCAGAAACAATCATTCGGGCAGTCTATCGGCAAGTATTAGGCAATGCTTATGTGATGGAAAGTGAGCGGCTGGTTGTGCCCGAATCTCAATTTAAGCGAGGTGAATTGAGCGTCCGCGAGTTTGTCAGAGCAGTGGCTAAATCTGAACTCTATCGTTCTCGCTTTTTCACCAGTTGTGCGCGCTACCGGGCGATCGAACTCAACTTCCGCCATCTGCTGGGTCGTCCACCGCTAGATTTAGAAGAAATGCGGGCACACAGCACCATTCTTGATACTCAAGGGTTTGAAGCTGAGATTGATTCTTATCTCGATAGTGATGAATATCAGTCCACCTTTGGTGAGAACATTGTGCCTTATATCCGAGGCTACAAAACCGAAGCTCTTCAGAGTATGGTGCAATTTACTCACACCTTTCAGTTGGTGCGGGGTGCTTCCAGCAGTAGCTTGAAGGGTGACTTGTCGGGTAAGGCTCCCAAGCTAAATTCTTTAGTAATTCAAAGCACACCCACAGCAGTAATTTCACCTGCTAGTGCTGGGGCAACCTTCTCTCCACCTCCCACTGGTGCCCGTACTCGTCTTGGAGTCGATGCTAGTGCTGGTGGTAAAGTTTACCGGATTGAAGTAACAGGTTATCGTGCTAAAACCTTCAATAGTATTTCCAAGTTTCGCCGTTCCAACCAAGTCTTTCTGGTGCCCTACGAAAAGCTCTCTCAAGAGTATCAGCGCATTCACCAGCAGGGCGGTGTGATCGCAAGTATCACTGCTGTATAAATTCAGGTGCAAACTTAAAAATTGAGGAGCATAAATTTCAATGGCATCCCAGACAATTCTTGAACTTTGGCCCGCTAGTGACTTAGAGGAAGTTCAAACTATCATCCGTACAGTTTACAAACAAGTTTTAGGCAACCCTCATGTCATGGAGAGTGAGCGGTTGGTGACAGCAGAATCACAATTGTGCGATCGCTCCATCACTGTGCGGGATTTTGTTCGCGCCGTTGCCAAGTCTGATTTTTATCGTACCCGCTACTTCGAGTCTTGCGCTCCCTACCGTTTTGTAGAACTTAACTTTCTGCACTTGCTTGGTCGCGCACCCCAGGATCAACGAGAAGTTTCCGAGCATATTGTTCGCACTATAGCCGAGGGCTACGATGCTGAAATTGATTCCTACATTGATAGCAGTGAATATCAAGCAGCCTTTGGCGAAAACGTAGTACCCTACGATCGCGGTAAAAGCAGCGAAGCCAACTTCAAGCAAGTAGGCTACAACCGAATGTTTGCTATTGATAGAGGCCCTGCCCAAATTGATAGCTCAGTCAAGTCTGCACAATTGGTCTATGCTGTGGCTACCAACAGTGCCAATGCTATTAATGCCTCTTCGTCTACCGTCATTGGTTCTGGTAGCGAAAAACGTTTCAAAATCGTAGTCACAGGTTCCAAATTCGACAGCCCCCGCCGCATCAGTACGACTGAGTACATTGTTCCAGCTAGTAAAATGACCCCGCAAATTCAACGGATTAATCGCACTTCTGGCAAAATCGTCAGCATTACTGAAATGGCATAACAAGGAGTCAGAAGACAGAATTCAGAATACCCCAGCAGTCAAATCAGGGCGAAGAGTCACGGAAAGAATTTAATATCACACGCGTTTAAAATCGCTTGCTCTAAACCTCTTTTATACATTTAGTCGCACAGAATCCCCAAGCTGGATTCTGGCTCCTGAATTCTGAATTCTTCTTCGGTAACGTTTTCCAGGGTGGGCATTGCCCACCCAAGATGATTAACTTTTTTAATTTACAATTTTTCAAAAAATCACAGGAAAATCCTAAATTTAGGAGGTATAACATGGCACTTTGGATAGAAGCCGAGTCTGTTGAATTACGCGCTAACGCCACTGAGGATGATCTGCAAGGCGTGATCCGAGCAGTGTATCGGCAAGTTTTGGGCAATGCTCATATATTTGATAACCAACGGCTTACCAGTGCAGAGTCTCAATTGCGGAACGGTGACATCACTGTTACTGGCTTCGTCAGAGCCGTGGCTCAATCTGATCTATACCGTTCGTTGTTTTTTGAAACTTCTTCTCCCTATCGTTTTATCGAATTAAACTTTAAACATTTGCTCGGTCGCGCTCCGCAAGATCAGGCTGAAGTGGCAGAACATGTGCAAATTTACAACACTCAGGGTTACGCAGCAGAAATCAACTCCTACATTGATAGCAATGAATATATCAGGAGTTTTGGCGACAATATTGTACCCTTTGCCCGTGGTAATCGTACCCAAGCTGGGGTCAAGAATATCGTTTTTAACCGTAGCTTTGCATTGATGCGGGGATTTGCTGCCAATGATTTGGGCAAATCAGCAAAATTGATTAGCGACATTGGCACTAACCTCGCTACCAAAATTGTTTCCCCCCCTCGTGGTTCGGGTGCTATCAGCAATACAGAGAAGCGGTTCCGTGTTGCTGTCTCCAAAGCCAATTTTGGTGTTCGGATGACTAAAAGCATGGCAACCTTTGACGTAGGATACAACCAGCTAGCCCAGAAAATTCAGAACATCCACAAAACAGGAGGCAAGATTCTTAGTATCACGGAAATAGCTTAACGCTACCAATGGGGAATTTTCCAGCCTCTAACATTTTGTATATGGATGGTTTGTAGGGGTAAATTGGGAGATTCTCCAATCCAAAAGCAAATAGCTAAAAATACAAACCAAAGAGTTGATGAATATTACGGAGTTTGTTGCAAATTCTATTGGGCGTTGGCGATCGCAACGCAGTGTCCATCATTTAGCATTCGGTCACTTTGAAGCCGTACAGTCTGAGATAGATATCATTGCTCTCCTAGATGATGATCCGGCAGTGATTGACTTGTGTAAAACCTATAACATTGATCCTCAAACAGTTGTTTCTCCTTTTCGGATGAGTTGGGAAGGCCAATCAGACTGGGATGAAAATGAAATCAAAGGTAGTTGCGTCCTAGTTCCTATTCCTGATCCAACTCATCCCCATCGTGGTAAACTTCTGCGCGATCAAGGCTATGCCGAAACGATCGCAGCGGCCGGCGATTATTACTTAACAGAAGACAGCACATTCGTGCTAGTTACCACCTACGATCGCGCCGCCGCCGAAGAAAAGATATGGTTTGTCAACCCCAATGTCCGTTGTCGGGTTTCTCTAATTAAAACCAGCGCTGGTACAGGAGTTGTCACTGCTTCTTTTTCTTCCGAAATCCGCCAGAATATTCACAAATAAACTAGATCCAAAAATGGCTCTCTAGGCATTTCTGGTCATATATATACAACGTCAGAGCGTGCAGTCTCAATATGAACTGACCACGTTAGTTTCGTTATGTCATTAGTCTTGCAATAGACACTTTTGCCATAGGTTAAGGTCATAATTTTGAATTTTGCAGAAAGTGCGGTCTTGGGCAAAGTCCAAGAGGTAACTTTACAAGACAAACTCTGTATTGTTTATTTATCCTTATCTACTTATGAATTCTTCACCACCACATATCCGCGACAGTAAATCGAACCATTTAATCACCCTAGCTCGTTGGATGTCAGGGGATTTCAGCAATTATAAACAGGCATTTGAAAATCCTAAAGATTACGCCCATATTCACGTATTATTTCGTCCATTACCGTTTGAATTTTTCTCAGGAATCGGGCTTTATTCAGAACAGGTTTATGACTATGATTTGTGGAGACCTTATAGACAGGGAGTACATCGCTTAGTAGATCGTGGCGATGAGATTTATATCGAAAACTACAGTTTAAAAAATGCCCTTATCTATGCTGGTGCAGCTCGTGAGTTAAGCATTCTTAAAACCATTACACCAGATTGTATCGCACGCAGATATCACTGCTCGATGATTTTTAAACGCGAGGGAGATAGATTTATAGGCGCTGTTGAGTCTGGAAACTTGTGCTTAATTGAGAAAAATGGCTGCCAGACTTATCTCGATAGTTACGTTGAAATTACACAAACTACTTGGGTCAGCCTAGATAGAGGGCTGGATGTCAATACACACGAGCAGGTATGGGGATCTACCTTTGGGGCTTTGCGGTTTGAAAAGCGGGAGGGTTTCGCCCATGAAGTCCCAAACATTCTATGATCTTTCCCTGCCTAATCTGGCCATTAAAGCGAATATGCTACCCCCAGAAGCGCAGAAAAAAATGCAGTGCTGGATTCGCAGCAGGCATTTAATTTGTTCAGGTCATTTCTTTGTTTTTGAAACCGTAGATTATAGTGCTATTGAGCGTTTTTCCGAATGTGTGGGAGCGTTAGGAGGCACTATTATTTCGGTTGACCCAAGTAATAAAATTTGGATGGGCGATCATCGTCAAGTGATTCTATATCAGGCAAGAGCCAGTTTGCATACACCCTGTCACAATTTGAAACAATATTGGATAAAATATGGAGGCTTTCGCAGCCGATTTGATGAGCAGGCTTAAAGTCAGTAAATCGCAAAGTTTTCTTCAAAAGCGATCGCCAATCATGGACTATGTACGCCTTTAGTTACTAATAATACGAAATATAAAAAATGGCTGGGGTGTTGATTTTTGTGCCGATCTCATTGAGGCAGCAAGGCATAGTGGTGATTCTCGCTTTGTTGTCTGTTCGTACTCGGATCTTGCATCACAAAGATTTAGCACCATCAACTATTTTTCTTGCTTTATTTGTAACTTTTGAACGCACCCCAACTAATTGCTTGCAATATAGTTGGGGATTCTTTCGCTAGGAAACCCTAAGATTTCTCAGCGTATCCAGAGTTACTGGCGTTCTCAGTGTGTCGTTGGAACTTTTGCCTACGAACACTCTAGAAAAGTGCTTATCTCCTACAATTAACGAGTACCAGTATCTAGCACCAATATTGTAAGAAGCAGAGAGATCAGCGTTGTACTGCTTATCATTTTTAAATACAGCCAAAGAGTAATTAATAAAAATTATTTTACCTCCCAATTCATTCCATCTTTGTTGTGTCAACTCAACTATTTTACAGTGACACCAAAGATGGAATTTTTGCTTTTGCAGAGAACCCTTTTTACCTACCTTAGCTTTCCATCCAGATAAATTCTCAAACACAATTACTTTAACATTGTGAGTTTTCGCAAACTCCACAATGTCTCTCATAACCTTACGAGATATTTCTAAATTGATGTTGGCTGACTTGCGGTAAAGTCCTTTGCAAAAACCAGTAGGTAGTTTTCGTTTTGTTAGATTAGCTGTTTGTGATGATTTCTTCCTAATCATCATTCTACGTTGATTTCTGCGGTCTATGTCTCTGGCAGGGTTAATGAACTTCCTTGCCTTTACAGTACCGTTTTTACCAACAATTGAGACTGTAGCAGCATTGTTAATGCCCATATCAACACTGCATACAAAATCAGAGTCTTCTGTATCAACCTTCTTAATTTGAACGGGCATAGAAAGTTGACTTTTGTTTTTGCTAACAACTAGAGCAGGTGATTGTATCTGATTACCATCAATTAGATGACGAGATCAACCATGCCTTTTGACTTGAATATTGTTAAGCCATACCCAATCAGTTCCACTCCACACTTTCATATCAACAGTTTGATAATTTAAACCATACTTTACCTGCTGACCTTTATATAAAGCAGGATAAGTTTTGCACGTTGCAGTTAGTCAATGTGAATGAAATTCGTGCTTTTAATCTACATAATCGGTTGGTATTTGCTCTTCAGCAGTCTTATCTGAAACTATTGGGCGACTACCATCTATCTCTAGAGTATCCTGAACTTGAAAATTACTTTTAGTGATTGGACGTTCACCGTCTATGTCAAGAATCTCCTCAACATCTAAATCACTAGGGTCAATTGGACGCTTACCGTCTACATTTAGCATTTCATGTTCTTGAAAAGCGCTCTTAGCAATCGGGCGTTGCCCATCTATATTAAGCGTTTTATCATAATCGTTTTCATTCTTTCCAATTGGACGCTGACCATCTATATTAATTGTTTTTTCTATTTCAATATTACTTGGATCGACTGGACGCTGACCATCTATATTAATTATTTTGCTTGTCTGTATCAGTTCATTAGATGATGAAGACATATCAGTTTCATTTCCTATCTCTTGCTGATCCAAATTATTTTTATTACTACTAACTTTGTTTGTGTTATCCATGTTTGCTATGGTGATGATAAGATTATTTATTTACTATCAACATGACCTTAAAAATTGTTTGTCTCTAAGCAAGATATGCTAAAAATTAGCTAGAGACCAGAAAATTATGATTTCTCAAACAATTCCTTTATCTAAATATGATACTGAAGTAGGAACAGAAAATCCTCTATCACAGCACAGAATGCATCTATGACTTGAGAGGGATTTCTCATTTCTCAGAGATACCTGTGCGCGGCTGGGCATTGAAAGGGTTAGTATCCACAGTTTCCGCAGCAGGCGCTTGGCTAACCAGAAGCAAGTTGATGCAAATTACTTCTCAAAAGCTTGACAAACATCCTAATACTGCTTTTTGTCCTCAGCTAAGTTAATTTAGGAGTTGGTAGTCTTGAAATCGTTAACTGTAACGCTTGCATTTGAGGAAAATCGCGCTTAATAATTTCGATAGCTTTTCTTTGACTCTCTTGGTTTTTAACGATCAGTTGTGCAGTGCCATCGCCTTGAGAACCCACACCTTTTCCTCCGAAGATATAAGGCTGAAGTGGCTCGTGATAGAGAAGCAAATGCAGCCTTTTTGCAGTTAATTGATCAGGACAAGCCGGAACTACGTACCGATCAAATTCAGCTTGGGCTTTTTTCATTAAAGATCCAATAAGTTGGGCATCTCCTCTTTGGATTGCTTCAACTGCTGCCTGGGTAATTTCAGAGCTAATAGAACCAAAATATTTTTGGACATTTTTCTGAATTTCATTAGTAGCAAAAGGATAACATTGATTCAATGCTTTTAGTATTTCTTGTGTGTTTTTGCTACCGCCGAGATCGACAATCAGAAAAAACAGATCCTCACTAACTTTTAATTCGAGCAGGTCGATTTCTTCACCATCAAATATCATCAATATTGGGCGATTTCCATAAGCACAAGCTTGATCCATACGACCGCAAAGACTAGGAGTAATTCTTTCTCCCAGGTAGGCAAACTCCATTTCTTCACGAATTGTCATCTTCAAGTCATACAAACGATTAAAAGCCCTCGCAATCAGAACACAAAAGGCAGCACTCGAAGATAATCCCTTTTGGATGGGTAAGTCGGTTAGATAATTATCAATCTCAAGTCCGCCGACACCATAGTGAGTAAGAAATTGATAAGCTGTACCAGCAGCATAACTAAAAAAACCACCCTTTGCCGCTATGCATTTCAGGGTATTAGATTCCATAGGTAATCTCAGTGGCCTATAACCTCTGCCATCATTGAGAGAAGCACGAATAATTAACTCAGTAGAATTAGGCAAAACATCAGCATAAATTCCTTGATTAGTACCAACAATTAAGGTGTAGCCCTTTTCGAGCAGAGGATTAATCCTGCGATATTCTCCTGCCCAATCGCTGTGTTCTCCGAACAAACAAAGACGGCCTGGAACAAAAATTCTCATTTGAAGTTTCCTGTTGTTAATCTGGTACTATCCTTATTAACTTGAATCAATAACACGCCATTCATCACTTTGATACTTTACATCAGCAAAATTCTGGCACAAATGAATGAAATTCTTCTTGTAGTAGATATGCAAAACGGTTTTATGTCTGAAAAATGCAGACATATTATTCCTAATGTCATTAAACTAATTGAGCGATTTTTAGTGGTTGGTAAACTCGTTGAATTCACAAGATTTATTAATACTGCTGATAGTAATTATGTAAAACTAATTCATTGGTCAAGGTTGATACATGAACCAGAAACGAATATTATTGATGAACTTCAGCCATATATAAATGGTATTTATCAAAAATATTATTACTCAGCATTTACGGAAAATTTTTCGAGTTTTATTTTTCTTAATAGAATCAACAAAATATATCTTTGTGGGCTTGAAACTGATAGCTGTATTTTGAAAACAGCAATTGACTCTTTTGAGCGTGGTATTGAACCAGTCATTATTGAGGATGCTTGCTTTAGTAACGGTGGTCAGCAAGCACATGATGCAGGTATTTTTTTGTTGAAACGTAATATAGGAAAAAACCAAATTATCATGACTGATGAGATTCTTGAAAAAATATTATAAGCTGTTCCACATCTAATTTACATTTTGAGGGTGGATGTCCCTAATCGCTTCAATAAAGATAGTTGTTCCTTGTTGAGCAACCACTGTTTCACTCAACTGTTTAGACGCACCAAAATCGATGAGTACCAAATCTCCTTTTGGCGGTTGAGGGGATTTGCGACGAATGATATTCTGTGGTTTAATATCTCGGTGAATGACTTTGTGTTGATGAACAGATTGAAGAATATTTAATAAATCGAGCAATAATTCCCGAATTTTCAACTCACTAAAGATTCCCTGGTGTTGTAATTATCTACAGATGGACTTATTATTACCTAGTAAACAGCTACTGTCAGCCTTCAGTATTGCGCTTTTGGTGAGTACTAGATAAAATTCCACGGGTAAATGCAGAGCGATCGCTAGTTGAGAAATAGACGTTGTGCGATCGTCATTCACGCTTTTAGTAAATAGGCTACGCTCTAAGGTACAGCAATGCTAGCAATGCTGTCGATATGTGGGTAAAGTTTTGATTACTCTTGGGCGGGCTAGATGCCCACCCTTAATTGTTATTGCAATGCCTCAGCAGTCTTTTTCTTATCCAACTTGAGAATCAACACACCTAAAGGTGGTAAACACAAATCCAGCGAATAAGGACGACTGTGCAAAGACCAATCATCCGTCCACTTACCGCCTAAGTTGCCCATATTGCTGCCGCCATACTGACGCGCATCGCTATTGAATAACTCAGTATAAAATCCCTTTTGCGGTACACCGATGCGGTAGTGAGAATGGGGTTGCGGTGTAAAATTGCAAACTACGATCGCAAAATCATCAGAATCCTTGTCACGACGAATGAAGGAAACTACACTATGGCGGTTATCGCTACAGTCAATCCACTCAAACCCAGGTTCAGCAAAATCCTGGGTGTACAAAACTGGCTCAGAACGGTAGAGATGGTTCAATTCTCGAAAAAACGTTTTTAACTGTTGGTGCGCTTCATGCTGTAATAAATGCCACTCCAAATCAGCCCAGGCATTCCACTCACTCCACTGCCCAAACTCCATGCTCATAAACATGGTTTTCTTACCTGGATGAGCAAACATATAGCTAAACAAACAACGGATATTAGCTAACTTCTGCCATGTATCCCCCGGCATTTTGCCGATGATATTGCTCTTACCATGCACCACTTCATCGTGAGACAGAGCCAGCATAAAGTTTTCGCTGTGGTTGTACCACATACTAAAGGTGATATTATTTTGGTGGAACTGGCGGAACCAAGGGTCCATGCTGAAGTAATCCAGCATATCGTGCATCCAGCCCATATTCCACTTCAAGTTAAAGCCTAGTCCGCCTGTGTAGGTAGGCCAAGATACCATTGGCCAAGAAGTGGATTCTTCAGCAATTGAAAGAATACCAGGAAAATAACTAAAGATAATGTGATTTACCTGACGCAGAAAATCTGCTGCTTCTAAGTTTTCTCTGCCGCCGTACTGGTTGGGTAGCCATTCTCCTGGTTTGCGGCAATAGTCGTTATAGAGCATTGAGGCAACAGCATCAACACGAATCCCGTCAATGTGGTACTTGTCAAACCAGAAGAGGGCATTTGCTGCTAGGAAGTTACTAACTTCATGGCGACCATAGTTGAACACCAAAGTACCCCATTCTTTATGTTCGCCTTTGCGGGGGTCAGCGTGTTCATACAGGTGACTACCATCAAAGAAAGCTAAACCATGTCCATCTTTGGGGAAGTGACCAGGAACCCAATCCACAATTACCCCAATCTCATTTTGGTGACATTTGTCAACAAAATACATGAAATCTTCGGGGGTGCCAAAACGGGAGGTGGGGGCATAGTACCCAGTTACTTGATAACCCCAAGAACCATCAAAGGGATGCTCTGCAATGGGCAGCAATTCTAGATGGGTGTATCCTAATTCTTTAACATAAGGAATGAGTCGGTCAGCTAGTTCCCGGTAGGTAAGGAAACGTGCGCCGGGCTTCAGTTCGGAAACGATAACGACAGGTTCAGTTTCACCATTTGGCAGTTTAGCTGGTTCTGCACTCGAAGCATGTAACCAAGAGCCTAAATGTACTTCGTAGACTGAGACAGGCTGGGTGAGGGGGTCAGTGTGACGCCGCTTTTCCATCCAGCTTTCGTCATTCCAACTGTAAGCATCTAAATCAGTGACAATGGATGCGGTTTTCGGGCGGGGTTCTTGCTGGAAACCGTAGGGATCAGATTTTTCGTAAATGTGTCCTTCAAAATTTTTGATTTCATATTTGTAATGCTCTCCCACACCGATTTCAGGAATAAATAATTCCCAAACTCCGGTAGGGCCTTTACGCATCTGGTGTTTACGCCCATCCCAGAGGTTGAAGTCTCCCAACAATGAAACGTTGCGAGCATTGGGTGCCCAAACTGCAAAATAAACACCTTTAACGCCGCCTATTTCCGTGGGGTGCGCTCCCAGCTTTTCGTATATCCGGTGATGGTTGCCTTCGCTAAACAAATGCAAATCAAAGTCTGTCAAGCGGGGAGAACGGAAAGCGTAAGGGTCATAAGTGACACGCTCATGTTCCCCTTCTTTAATCCGTAACTGGTAGTTTGCCAGTTCTGGAGTGTCAATCGTGCATTCAAAAAAGTGAGGATGATGCACTGTTTGCATTGGGTATTCCTTCCGTTGTTCAGGAAGAACCACCCATGCTGCACTGGCATTTGGTAGGTAGGCCCGCACAGCCCAGACAGTTTTACCGTCTTGTTCTATAGGATGAGAACCTAGTATTTCAAAGGGATCGTTATGCTGATTCCAAACGATGCTGTTAACCTGTTCAGGGGCGATCGTGGTCATGGACATGAAGCTACCTAAGTGATATAACGTGATTGACTAAATCTACTTTTTTAATATCTATATATATTCTTTACATTTATTTGCAATTTTGTCGCCACCGTTATCGTACATCAGAATGGGGAATGGGGAATGGGGACTAGGGACTAGGGACTGGGGCATTGCACAGAGGATGAATGACAAATGACTAATGACTAATGACGAATGTATCAAAAATTTAAAAATGGGAAAAACTGGAGTAAGGTTTTACGTATACGCAGCAAGAAAATCTGTTCTCGAATTTTGGGGTCTAGTTTTGGGGGCGGGGCAAGTTGGAGCTGCGCTTGTAATTGAATATATTCGGCAGCTGTTAGGGATTTTCCATCAATAGGCGATCGCGCTTCTATGATAATTTTAGTGCGTAATATTTCTTCTGGTGTATCCTCTGGTGGTGGTAACGCTATTACCTCTGATTTCCAACAACTATTTAAGATAACTAAAGTTACACTAATTACAACTAAGCTCAGTAATTTTAATGCCTTTCTCGTTTTAATTTTCCCCATCTTCCGAACTCCGTTCACAACGCCGGATGAAAATCTGTTCTCCTATGCCCAATGCCCAATGCCCAATGCCCAAATTTATCCAATAAAAATCTGGCAATATCAAGGGACATCACCAGGTCTCTTCTGATACGGAATAGACTACAGGGAATGCCCAAGAGCAATTGCCAGCGATCGCAATGAATTGTTTTTCCTTCTGAAAAGTCAGGAGTCTAAGCCATTCCAAACACCAAACTAGGGAAATACTTTGCCCACAAAATAGTTTAGATTTATAGAACTCAACTCCCTTCGACTGGGAATAAGGTTCTGTCACAGAAGAGGAAAGGGAGCAGGGGGGAGAACCCCATAAATCAATTTAGGGCTGCTGAGGCAAGAATGCATTATTTTTTGTGGCACTTTCCGGAACGCTCGGTAGCGCAGCGTTAGCGACGGAGGAGCGTCTGACTCGCTAACGCTGCGCTATCGAAATAAATTATTTAACATTGAGCGTAAATAAATTTAGGTGTTTGAAACCCTGTATTAGTAGGCAATTCCAGCATCTTTTTCCCCTGCTCCCTGCTCCCCTGCTTTTATAACCAGGAGAGAATTTCAGGGGGACACATGGTTGAAGAGGTAATCCTCATCACCAGTGTCCTTTATTTGCTGCCCTACTGAGCTGATATTCAAGTAAACTTTAGGCTCTGATACACCAACAGAAAAATATAGGTTTTTACTTAACCCAATTAATTCAGGCTATGTGGTGACGAGCGTTGTTAATAAGCTGTTTTGGGCATGCATATTTCAACTAAAGTTTAGGATGCCCTATTTAGGAGTAGCAGTGGGACTAGCTGCGGGAGTAGTTGTGGGAGTAGCTGCGGGAGTAGTAGCAGGTGTAGACGACCCACCACCAGCAGGTGCATCAGTTGGTTCACCTGTAGCAGCTGGAGTACTAGTAGTACCAGTACCGCCATTACCAGCGCCACCACCAGCATCACCACCGCCGCCTTCACAAGCTCCGAGAATTGTAGCCAGACTTAAGATTACAGCCAAACCAAAGATTCTTGTTTTCATAACTCCTCTTTCACCAATTGTGGCTAGAACAATTTTTCGCCTGTTGAATACGATACCGTATTTATTGCTTTTTTTTAAATGCTACGAGATTACATATTAAAAAAAACAATCCTTTGGGGTATTCTTTTTTTGATTAGGTGTCATACAGCCATCTGATTAGTTTCTCTTAACCCAGTAGCAAAAGGGAAATTACCAAATTTTCTAGCAATCCGAGCTATCATAGCAAAAAATTTATTTTTTCCTGGAGTATTGCACCTTGCTGCCCTGCGTTGCCATACTTTAGGTGCAATATCTAAAAGGCAAGCTGTCCAATTGCTAATCGCTGATTGCAAAATTGCAATATCTAGAGGATGCAATTGGTATAGCCATCTATCAGAACAGTTAAAAGGGTGTAGTCTGTTATGTGTGCTTGTTGCACAGAAGGCGATTTTAACTAAGCAAAAAGAGACAATTAACACAATCAATCTAAAGTACAGTATTTCTCATCTAAAAAATTTATGGTAGTTGCTCGTAAATCTGCTGTTTCTACAAGGGGTACTTGGTTCGGGCGAGATTCTATCCTTTCTTTAGGGAGGCGACGTTCTGCACGTATAGAATCAGCAGCACAAAACGCTTCTACGCCTGCTGTCCAAGAAGCTGCACTAGTATCTTCTCAAAGACGACAGCGTTCCCCGAAAAAGCTAGCGGTTTCTCCCACAAATGCAGCAGTTATGCCCAAATCAGGGAAACAGTTGGGTAGACAACAAGTGCTAAATCTCAATGAGCAGGCGAGTGCAAACCAGAAAACCCCAGGGGTAGGTTTTCTTCGCCTTCCCATAATACCTAATTCTGGAGCGGCACCTTTGTGGTTGCTGCGCTTGTACACTTTTCACCGTTATTCGACAGTTTTGGCGTTCTTATTAGTAGCATCGACACTTGCTGTTTATGGCTGGACAGTATATTCCCAAGAACTTTGGAGTAAGTCATATCGCAGGCTGCAAAGCCTCCAACGTCATGAGCGGCTACTAACAACAACCAACGCGACGCTGACAAATAAAATTGCCCAGGAAGCAGAACAACCAACAGCAGGGCTGGTATCGCCGACTCCTCAAGGGATGATTTTTTTATCTCCAGCATCTCGTAGTCCTAAGCCAGCATCGTCTAACACAACGCCAAATCCCCAAACGCAACAGCAAACACTCTCGCCACTGGGGTACTAAGGTTAAGAGTCATTGGTCATTGGTTATTGGTCATTAGTCATTAGTCATTGGTCATTGGTCATTAGTTATTCATAACGGGCAAATGACAAAGGACAAATGACAAAGGACAAAGGACAAACGACAAAGGACAAATGACAAAGGACAACCTAATGCAAAAATCACCAAGCAGAACAAACAGAAAGTTTCCGAATCCAGCATTTAAAAGGCGACAGAAGGGTTCTAAAGGAGGATTGTTAGGGACACTTGCCTCTAATATCCAAGACCAAACATCCAACACCAAGTCCCGATTGTTTATAGTATGGGGCGTATTAATGGCAGCAGGGTTGGGGTTAGGTGTTAAATTGTATAATTTACAAATCGTCAAGGGGCCAAAGTTAACAGAGCAGGCGCGAAACCAGCAAATGGTGAATTTGCGACCTTTTATGCCCCGTCGCCCGGTGGTAGATCGCAATAGTAATCTGTTGGCAATTGACCGTCCTGTATATACTTTGTACGCTCATCCCAAGCTGTTTAATAAGTCTAATGAAGATATGGCAGGGCAACTTGCCCCAATATTGGCAAAAGATACTGCTGAATTGATAAAAACTTTTCAAAGCAAAAGAAGCGGAATTATACTTGCCCCAGCCCTCCCGGAGGAAACTATCGATCGCATCAGCTCTTTGCGCTTAGATGGCTTAGAGTGGGCCCAAAAATACTCCCGATATTATCCGCCAGACGATTTAGTTTCTGATGTGGTGGGCTACGTGAATCTTGACCGCCGTGGTCAAGCAGGTGTGGAATACTCTCAAGAGAAGTTGCTAGAACGTCCTGTGCAAACAGTGCGCCTCAGTCGGTCGGGTAATGGGGCCTTGATGCCGGATCATGCCCCTGAAGGTTTTTTGCATTTTGATGATTTGCGACTGCAACTCACTATTGATAGCCGTCTGCAACGAATTGCCCGCGTTGCACTCAAACAACAAATGGATAAGTTTCAGGCTAAACGTGGGGCAGTAATTGTGATGGATGCCCTAGATGGTTCCTTACTCGCCCTTGTTTCTCAGCCTACTTATAACCCTAATGAATACGCTAAAGCTAATATCTCACTATTTAAAAACTGGACGGTAGCGGATCTTTATGAACCGGGATCGACTTTTAAACCTTTGAATGTAGCGATCGCTCTAGAAAATGGAATCATCAAACCAGATGATATGTTTAATGACTCCGGTTCTATTCGAGTAGCTAATTACACCATCAAAAATGCGATGAATAATGGGAATGGGCGAATCAGCATCGCTCAGATTTTGCAATATTCCAGCAACATTGGCATGGTGCAAATTATCCAACGCTTAAAGCCTTCAATCTATTACAACTGGCTAGAACGCTTGGGGCTAGGACAAAAAGTTGATACAGATTTACCTTTTGAAGTTGGTGGTCGGCTTAAAAGTCAAGAAGAATTTATCTCTTCGCCAATTGAACCAGCTACTACTTCCTTTGGGCAAGGCTTTTCCATGACACCCATACAGCTGGTACAAATGCACGGTGCTTTAGCCAATGGCGGTAAATTGGTCACACCCCATGTAGTTCGGGGGCTGATTGATAGCAAAGGGCAAATGCATGATTCACCTACTCACACCGTCCCCCGGCAAATTTTCTCAACCGCAACAACCCAAAAGGTTGTGGAAATGATGGAAACTGTTGTTAATGAAGGTAGCGGAAAGGCAGCACAAATTCCAGGATATCGCATTGCTGGTAAAACTGGTACAGCCCAAAAAGCTAGTCCTAATGGTGGTTACATCAAGGGTGCTAGAATGACCAGCTTCGTGGCTATTTTGCCAGTGGAATCTCCTCGGTATGTTGTGTTCGCACTAGTGGATGAACCGAAAGGAGAAAGTGCTTATGGTTCTACTGTCGCCGCTCCAATTGTCAAGTCGGTAATCGAAGCACTCATTCCTCTTGAGCAGATTCCGCCAAGTAAAGCGATCGAGGAACAGAAGGAAGCGCCGTAGGGAGCAGGGAGCAGGGAGCAGGGGGCAGGGGGCAGGGAGCAGGGGGGGCAGGGGAGGCAGTGGGAGAGAACTATTGCCCAATCCCCAATCCCCAATCCCCAATCCCCAATCCCCAATCCCCAATCCCCAATCCCCAATCCCCAATCCCCAATCCTTTTTGTTCCCCTAGACTTAATTTTTCTTTATAACCAGGGAAAGAGGTAGAGAAAGCTACTCGTGTGGGAAGTTAAGTATTAAAGGTGAAAGTAATTTTTCACTTTTCCAATGCTACCGAAGATTCCATGCAAAGCAATTTAGTTATATTTCCTAACGCTGGGGCTGCAAAAAAGAGTACGCAAACAGAAGAAGGAACAATTACCAACTACGACCGTGCTGAGAAACAATTTATAGAACTGCTAGCAATGGAGGATTTGGATCATAAATTAGATGTAAAACCTGCAATAGCTAGTGAGTTTGAACAGGCACTCTCAAGGGCAATTCGCGCTGCCTATAAAAACGATCGCTCTGATGAACAGGCTCACCGTTTTCTACAACGGATACTTTATCGAATTAATCGGCTAAAGCTGTTTTGGTATGACGATTTGCATCACTATACCAATGAGCGATCGCTTTACTTGTCTTCATGTCGTGACCTAATTGAAGCTGCTTGGCAAAAGTGGGAACTGGCACAATTCGATGTGGCTGCACTGCAACAATTAGATGTAAAACAAGCTCTAATTGAGCGCACATCTGCCGATTTAGACCCGATTTTGTCGGAGAGTAGCCGCTACATTCGTGAGGAAATGACTGAATCAGGCTATCGTCACCTGTTAGCGATCGGTTCTTTTGATGGCTTGGTTGAAGCTAGTCATCTTTCCCGCATTTTGGGTGGTGTTGCTAATGAAGTGCAGTGTACACTAATGCGAGTACTAATAGAAGAGTACGGCAATGGTCGTTTATCTCGCAAGCACTCCACATTTTTTGCCCAAATGCTTGCTGAGTTTGGAATGAACACTCAACCAGAGGCATATTTCGATTTAGTACCTTGGGAAGTTTTGGCTTCTACCAATCATAATTTTCTGATGACTGAGCGCAAACGCTATTTTCTGCGTTATAGCGGCGGTTTGACCTATTTTGAAGTGGCTGGCCCTGCGGTTTACAAAAATTATATGGTGGCGGCGCAACGACTTGGACTCTCAGAAGTAGCGGTGGGTTATTGGGAACTACACATTAGAGAAGATGAACGCCACGGCCGTTGGATGTTAGATGATGTGGCTTTGCCATTAGCAGAACGATATCCCAATGATGCATGGGAATTAGTGCTTGGGTACGATCAGCAGAAACTCATGAGCGATCGCGCGGGTAGTGCTGTTGTGCGATCAATACGTCAAGCAAAACAATCTGTCTGACTCATCTAAGAAATCAAAAAAATTAGAAATTAAAAAATGACAGATTCTTTCTGGCGTTTATAATTTCACATTTCTAAATCATTCTATTGCTAATCTACCTACAATCCGATTTTTTTAGTAAGGACTTCTTTACTAAAGGAAGGGTTATTTGTTTCCTTGAGATTAAGGTAATTAAATAACCTCTTATTACATTGATTATACCTTACACATTGAAGTGCAGTCAAATGAAAGATATCTTTTTTTGTCCTGAAGAATCTAATTTTTACTCAAACTGTTTAGAAAATTTTGTTCTCAGAAATTGTAAAAATTATGAATCTATTGTGGAGTTTGGCTCAGGAGATGGCAGTCCTGTAATTAATTCATTATTAAGAAACAACTTCGATGGCATCATTCAGGGATTTGAATTAAATACCTCTGCATGGAAAGTAGCAAATTCAACTATCGATGAATATAATCTCACTAATAAATATAGAATTCATAATTCATCTTTGTTTAGTTCTTCTCAACCCGATGCCGAGTATCTTGTAGCCAATCC
This sequence comes from Nostoc commune NIES-4072, assembly GCF_003113895.1. NCBI lineage: Bacteria > Bacillati > Cyanobacteriota > Cyanophyceae > Nostocales > Nostocaceae > Nostoc > Nostoc commune. The sequence continues at coordinate 2,489,161 of NZ_BDUD01000001.1, forward strand.
ACCCTATCTCCCGGCTCCAGATAATGATATTTATATGCCACTCTTATTTGGGGGCGTGGATGGAGCCACAGTTACCAACGATCTTTTGTCGTTAGGTTACGAAAATGTGTTGGTTTTAATATCTAGTTTTTCTAATCCAACAAGTACGCTGAACTTAGCAAAAGAAAATGGATATTGTGTTCAAAATTTCATGGTATTACCTTTACAGTTCGGCTACTATAGCTCTGATCCTAAGGTAAAGAACCACATAGAAGAACTCCGAAAAAAGAACATGGCATTTTATTCTGGCGATTATTATTTTCTAGCTGGCGTTTTATTTAACAAATGCCAGGATTCTGTAGTTGATTTATCTAATCAATTGGCTCAGGTTATGACTAGTTTGTGAAAAGAAATTACGCTTATGCAATCCCCATCTTAGGAGTACCTTGTTCGCGTTAGCGTCTGTCTGCGACACGCTGCGCGAACGCAGAGAAGATGGGGACTTGCGGGATTAGTTAAATCAATATCTATTCTCAAGTAATTGCTTTGTTTACCTGAAGTTTTTGTTGTATGAATGCACTGCTAGTAGGGTGAGATTGGCGCTTGAGTGCTGCAAATAGAATTACAACAGCACCGAACGATAAAATAGGAAAGGCTGAAGTTGGTTCAGGTACAGAGACAGATGGGGTTGGCGTTAAGAGGAAGGCGCGTAATTCACCATTAACTGCACCACGACCAACAATTTGTCCCTTATTATTAATGGCAGATGCTACTGTCAAGGTAAAGCCAGCGTCTGAACCAGGAGCAATCAAGTCATTTAAGTCGTACAGAGTGTTATCACTATAAAGAAAAGCTCGCAAACCATTGCCATCTGCTGCAAAAAAGTTACTATTAGTGCCAGAAAACCCGACTACTTCACCCAAATTATTTATCCCCAAAGCAACACTGAACAAATCTGTAGGACGTAACTTACCCAGGTCTTGGATTCCCGTGCTGGAACTGTATAGAAAAGCAAGACCATCATCTATTCCAGTCAGGCCTGAACTACCAACCACTTGTCCTAAGTCATTAATATCATTTGCTACGCTGTACTGGTAAACTGGCAAAGTTCCCAAATTAGTAGTTAGGCCGTTTTGGTACAGAAAAGCTGTGTTTGAACTGAGAAAGCCTACTACTTGTCCCAAGTTATTTAAACTGTACGCAACATTACCAGGAGTTCCAATGCTAGTTGCTATACCATCACTGTATAAAAAAGGGCCAAGTCCGACCGCTCCCCCGACTATTTGGGTGCGATCATTAATGGCATAAGGAATAGCGTTTCGGATAGGGAGGGGTTGGGTGATGCCATCGCTGTATAGTAAAGGGTTATTTCCAGTAAAGTTATTACTAGCAACTGAATTACCAACTACTTGTCCCAAGTTATTGATACCAGTTACTGAAAGTTGATTATCACCAGGCAGGGGACTAATTTTTTGAAGTGAACCATTACTGTAAAAAAAAGAACTCCCTAAAGAATTAATGGCTACTTCACCTGAGTCATTGATGTCTGTAGCGAAACTGAAGGCTTCTCCTGTAAGACTGCCTAAGTCAGTAACTGAGTATAGAGATACCGCCAATGCCGACTTGGATGCAGTAAGACTGATTGCGGTCAAGGTTATTGCTGTTATACAAGATTTCCACTTAAGTAAAAGCATCTGACTTTTCCGTGATTTTTTATTCCACTATTAAGTTACCACTGAACAGTAGACTGGGAAACTGCCATATCTGGGTAGTCATACCCCCGGCTGTTCCAAGCTTTATCATCGTCTGGTTTAAATTCAATGGCTTGGTCGTAAGATGCAACAGCTTCTTCGTAGCGTTGTAATTCATCTAATGCAATTCCTTTACCTTGCCAGTCTTCTGAATCTTGAGGGGTAAGTGCGATCGCTCGATCCAAATCTGCTTGTGCTTGCTGCGCTTGGTCAATTTTTTGGTAAGCTAATCCTCGCCTTACTAGCGCCAAAATGTAGTTTGGCTTAATTCTCAAAGCTTGGTTCAGGTATCCAATGGACTCTTGGTATTGTTCCAGATGATAACAAGTTAGACCCAACCCATAACTTACTTGGGGGTTTTGCGGTTCCAGTACAACAGCTTGCTGAAAAATCTGTAAAGCTGCTTGGTACTCTCCCCGATCAAGTTGGTTGTGTCCTTGCTCTAGTAAACTTGCCACGCTAGGATTTGGCATTATTACCTAAAGTCCAATATTTGATTGATATTATAACTTATTGGCTGAGTAAGAGGCTGTTTATACCCGCATTTCTCACAAGCTTTGCGTAGGCGTAGCCCGCCGCAGGCATCGCCTATCTTGTAATCTTTACTAGAACCGATTTCAAGCCTTTTTCGCAGTTAATAATTTTAGCACAGTGCGAAACGCATAAATCTAGGTTTTATAAGGCTTTGAGAAATCCGGGTTATAGAATCCATTTGGGATAATTATTACAGAATGATAATGTCTATTGCTAAAATCACCAAACAAAGCAACTAGAAGGCGTTACTGGTACTTTGTACGATTTCCATTACAAAACCATTAAATAAGTATCTTTTCCTTCCACTGGCAAAACTCGCAATTTCTGATTTTGTAAATCGGGTTCTAATCCTAAATCTTCTAAAGGTATTAATCCCAATAACGGATCTGAACCTTCTGGTAATTCAATACAATTGAATGTCCCTTCTCTTCCCTCAACTGAAAGATTCAACATTTTAAAAATCCGAGCTTTTTGTACTCCTGTAGCTATTTTTACATCTACTTCTCCTTGCAGAGGCAATCCCAAATCAAGAATAATATTTTTAGGCAAGCACAGCCTTGTTGCACCTGTGTCAACTAAAACATCATGTAAAGTAATTGAGCGTATTTGTTTTGTGGGAATAAATCCTCTTTCTGCGAGAGTTTGGTCAATTTGATTAGTAATAGTGATTGTGGTAGTTACTTTGCCCATTTTTTCACTTTTGCTATTTGTCATATCATTTTCCTATAAGAGGATGTTTGAAAAATGGTATGTTGTGATTTTAATCGAATTACTACCCCCTTTAATCCCCCCGATATATGCAGGGCTGTTTCATTCGCTCAGGTAAGGATTTTGTCAAGAGTATCAGCCAGAAATTTTAGAGAGTCGGCAATCGAAAAATGACTAATTCAACGAGTAAATTTAAGTGCGATCGCTAGGCTCATGAGCAAATAAAATTTTTGAGTTACCAGATTTTTTGGTTGATACGCTTGTAAATTCAGGTCTTTTAGGGAATGAAACAGCCCTGCGATATATGGGGGGAAACAGGAAATCCAGTTCCCTCCCCAATATATCAGGGAGGGTTAGGGTGGGGTAAAACCCACATTTATCAAGCAACAGCCTCTTGCCTAAGCTTTCGTACCGGACGCTTGCGATCGCTTCGACGAACGCCCCCCGCCATTTTGTACTCATCGCTATTCTTGCCATACTTTGCAGCTACACTGAGTAACATGTGTTCTGTTAGTTCCATCAGTGACTTTTCGGTAACTTCTAAGGCTTCCTGAGTCATATCTACGGTGGAAAGGCTTGAGTTATAAGCTTCCAATTTATCTTGCGTTGTTTTGATGAGGGCTGCAAAGGAGTCAATTGTTACCCCATTCCCTAAGTCTAAGGTGGGATTGATCGATTTCAAACCCGCAATCCGACGCTGCGCTTTATCAATTACTTTAGACCCGCGTTTTGGACGTGACATAAATCACCCTTCTGTTATTAATAATGCGCCAGGATAAAAACTGACTTCTACCCTGGACTGTACAGCACTAGGATAAACAGAATTAGGGTTACTTGACACCCGCATTATTCAGTATAAATTGACTTATCTACTACAAATATATTAAATTGTTTTACGTAAATTCTTGTAAATCGCCCGAATTCAATAAACGGCTGCCCGAATTCAATAAACGACTACCCGAATTCCGACTACCCGAATTCAATAAACGACTACCCGAATTCAATAAACGACTGCCCGAATTCAATAAACGACTACCCGAATTCAATAAACGACTACCCGAATTCAATAAACGACTACCCGAATTCAATAAACGACTATCCGAATTCAATAAACGACTACCCGAATTCAATATAGGAACTTATAGCAATCTTATTTGAGTTGTGAAAATTTTTGTTATGGTCGTCCTTGGTCAGTTGTGATAACAAAAGACAAATGACTAATGACATCTTCACGCCTAATCTATGTAAAAACACTTAAAAAACTATTAATAGGTATAAATGTATACTATATTTTTAAATAATAAAGGCGATCGCGGACTCTTGGCCGAGGGCGATCGCCTTTCATTTAACCCCTACAATTGGAGTCAAGTATGATAAGCTTTTTTCTCTCCCTGATATCAAATCCAGTAATAACAAACTTGGACATTTTTTGTTATTCTCGGTAAGATTATTGCTATGAGTCTATCAAGAAGTAGCAGATGAACGTTTCTTTGACCCCAGAACTGGAAAAGTGGGTGCAATCTAAAGTTGAAAGCGGTATGTATACTTCGGCTAGTGAAGTTATCCGTGAAGGTCTACGGCTGCTCAAGGAGCAGGATGCCCTCAAAGCAATACGCCTTGCCGATTTGCGTCGGGAGATACAGCAAGGGATTGATAGCGGAGAATCAAGACCTCTAAACATGGATGAAATTATTGAATTGGCAAAACAACAACGGCAACATAGAGAATCCACATAATGGCAATAATTCTCAAAAAACCGTTAGCACAAGCTGATTTATTGAATATTTGGAATTTTATTGCTAATGACAGCTTTGAAAAAGCAGATCGGCTTCTACAAAAAATTGACAACCAACTCAAAATGCTGGCATCAAACCCAGGTATGGGAAGAAAGCGTGATTCCTTAGCACCAAATCTGCGGAGTTTTCCGATAGGTAATTATCTAATTTTTTACCGTCCTATAAACCAAGGGATTGAAGTCATTCGTGTTCTACATGGAGCAAGAGACATCCAAAGCCTTTTTGAAGAAGATGATGATGAGTAAGTCGTCAAAAAGGAGTTCCCAAATTCAATCAACGACTGTCCGAATTTAATCAACGACTGCCCGAATTTAATATATAGCGCTTCTCGCTTGAGTCCAATACAGACCTAACCCCCAGCCTCTTAAGAGCTAGCGTTGGGGAGCAAGATTCAAAGCCTCTCTCCTAAAAGGAGAGAGGAATGGAAGTGAGGTCAAAGTGTATTGCTTCCATTCGAGAAACGCTATAAATCAGGTTCAATATAATCAGGAGCAATGATAATTAGAGGCTTACCTGTAAAATTTTTAACCATAATTGCGTGCCATTTGTAATTTTGTAAGTTAAAAATTAAATATTAATTTAGGTAAGCAGATGGCAAGTAATAATATTGAGATTGTTTTCAGTTTTGATACAACTGGGAGTATGTACCCTTGCCTTACTCAAGTACGGCGAAAAATCAAAAATACCGTTACCAGACTGATAGACGAAATTCCCTTAATTAAAATTGGGATTATTGCTCATGGTGACTACTGCGATGCAGGTTCAACTTATGTCACCAAAATATTTAATATATCCGGTGATGTTGATGCTATCTGTGATTTTGTGCAAAATGTCGAACCTACTGGTGGCGGAGATGCACCAGAATGTTACGAATTGGTATTACATGAATCGCAATCTTTATCTTGGTCAAAGTCAGCAACAAAATCACTAGTTTTGATTGGCGATGATATTCCCCATCCTCCAGCACACAATCCTAAAAAACTGAATTGGCGCAAAGAGTTAGATAAATTAGCTGAGGCAGAAATTACAGTTTATGGAGTTCAAGCACTCAATCGTCCTCATGCCACTCCTTTTTATCAAGAACTTGCAGAAAAGTCTGGGGGTTTTCATATCAACTTAGACCAGTTTTCGTATATTAGTGATTTGTTTTTAGCAGTTTGCTACCAACAATCTTCTAATGATCAGCTACAAGCTTACGAACAAGAAGTAATTGACCAAGGACGTATGAGCCGTGGGTTAAATAAAATATTTAACACCATGATGAACCGGGAAGCAACATCCTATTATGAATCGGCTGATTTACGGGCAGTTTCTCCAGGGCGTTTCCAGATTTTAGAGGTTGAACAAGATATTTCAATTAAAGCCTTTGTATTGGAAAATGGTTTGAGTTTTAAAGTTGGGCGAGGTTTCTACGAATTTACAAAAACAGAAACTATCCAGGCTCAAAAAGAAATTATCTTAATGGATCGAACAACGGGTGATTTATTTGAAGGAGGTGCAGCACGGGAAATGTTAGGTCTACCGATGGATGCAACGATTCGGATTAAACCGAGTAACCTAGAAAAGTATGTTGTGTTTGTCCAAAGTACCTCTGCTAATCGTAAACTGATTGGCAAAACTCGATTTTTATATGAAGTCGAAGACTGGGATCGCTAAATCCAAACGACTATAAGTCACGGCTACCCAAACAAAGCCTGCTCATGCAGGCTATTCTATTCGCTAGGTATTTTGTAATAAGTATAATGACTCAGATTAAGCCGGAAGTAAAACGTACAGAAGAACTGCGCCAGTTATTGCAACAAGCAAGCTTCGCTTATTACGTTTTAGATGCTCCAATTATGGAGGATGCAGTCTATGACCAGCTATATCGAGAATTGCAACAACTGGAAATTCAATATCCAGAATTGGCGACTCCTGATAGTCCAACTGTGCGCGTGGGTGAGAGACCAGCAACGCAGTTTACCTCGGTGCGGCATAATATCCCCCTGTACAGTCTAGAGAATGCATTTAATATCGATGAGTTGCAAGGGTGGGATCAGCGTTGGCGGCGACAAGTACCAAAAATAGACTCGGTGGAATATGTCTGTGAACTCAAAATTGATGGTTCTGCTTTGGCTCTTACCTATCAAAATGGCATTCTAGTAAGAGGTGCAACTAGGGGCGATGGAGTGACGGGTGAAGATATCACCCAAAATGTACGAACAATTCGCTCAATTCCCTTGCGTTTGAATTTTGAAGGGTTAGAAATTCTAGAAAGGGTGGAAGTACGCGGCGAGGCGTTTTTACCGTTGGAAGTATTTAAACAAATTAACGAGGAAAGACAAAAAGCAGGTGAGCAATTATTTGCCAATCCTCGTAATGCCGCAGCTGGTACACTCAGACAACTAGACTCGCGCATTGTTGCTAAACGGCGATTAGATTTCTTTGGCTACACCTTGCACATTCCTGGTAGAGATGACGCCAGTATTGCCAATACCCAATGGGAAGCATTGGAATTATTAGAAAAGATGGGTTTTCGAGTCAACCCCAACCACAAACTGTGTGCCTCGATCGCAGAAGTGGCAAAATATTATGAATACTGGGATACGGAACGGCTGAATTTACCCTACATGACTGATGGGGTAGTAGTAAAGCTGAATTCTTTTAAACTTCAAGAACAGCTAGGGTTTACCCAGAAATTCCCTCGCTGGGCGATCGCTCTAAAGTACCCAGCCGAAGAAGCCCCTACCCGTGTAGAAAATATTGCTGTAAATGTGGGGCGAACGGGAGCGTTAACGCCGTTAGCCGAGATGCGCCCGGTGCAACTGGCGGGGACAACGGTTTCTCGCGCTACTTTACATAACAGCGATCGCATTACTCAATTAGACATTCGCATTGGCGATACTGTCATTGTCCGCAAAGCTGGAGAAATTATCCCAGAAGTGCTGAGGGTACTAAAAGAACTCCGTCCCTCTGACACTGAACCTTTCGTTATGCCCACCCATTGCCCAGTCTGTGGTCAACCAGTGGTGCGAGAATCAGGTGAGGCGGTGACTCGGTGCGTCAATGCTTCCTGTGCAGCGATTCTCAAAGGTTCCATTGAACATTGGGTAAGTCGTGATGCCTTGGATATTAAAGGCTTGGGAGAAAAACTGGTACATCAACTCGTTGATAAAGGTTTGGTGCATTCCGTTGCCGATTTGTATGAGTTGACAAAAAGCAAATTAAGTGCATTAGAAAGGATGGGGGAAAAGTCGGCTGAAAAATTGGTAGATGCGATCGCTCAATCGAAAAACCAACCTTGGTCAAGGGTATTGTATGGTTTAGGTATCCGTCACGTTGGCAGTGTCAATGCCCAATTGTTGACTCAGAAATATTTCACTGTAGACCAGTTAGCGACAGCAAAGCAATCAGATATTGAAGGAATTTACGGTATTGGTGCTGAAATTGCCCAATCTGTGTACCAGTGGTTTCGGATTGATGCCAATCAAAAGTTGATAGAACGCTTACAAGCAGAAGGGTTGCAATTAGCAGCCACAGAGGAAACAAAAACAGTTGGTGATGGTAATCAAAAGTTCGCAGGTAAAACTTTTGTAATTACAGGAACATTGCCCACCTTAAAGCGAGATGAAGCGAAGGCTTTGATTCAAAAAGCTGGTGGGAAAGTGACTGAATCAGTGAGTAAAAAAACAGATTATTTGGTAGTAGGAGAAGATGCAGGTTCTAAATTAGAAAAAGCCCTATCCTTGGGAATTACGCAATTAAGCGAACCGCAGTTGTTAGAAATGCTTGAGGATTGATGCATATCTGGCAAACCCGTCACACCCGTCACACTTATTAATTGTTAACGTTTATTAAGCTTGGCTTCTGCCTTGATCCTCCCTAATTCTCTTGTTTAGGAGGGAATTAGAGCAAGTCTAAAAATAGGATATTTCTATACTACTGTAAATCGATAGATTTAATGTATAATACTTTTCAGCTGCGATCGCTTCCTTTGGTATGTGGTCATTAAGTGCAAGCAACATACCAAAGGAAATGGACAAGTGCAAAGACTGCCCTATAGATCAAACTATGGAGAATTCAGATGAGCAACAAACACATTGAAGTCAAGCAGGTAGCCGGTTTCATCGGTGCCGAAATCAGTGGCGTAGACCTTTCGCGTCCCTTGCACGATGATGCAGTCAAAGAAATTCGTCAAGCACTATTGAAGTGGAAAGTCGTGTTCTTTCGCGGCCAGAACATCGACCATGCTGCACAGGTTGCGTTCACCGCTCGTTTTGGCGAAGTTACCTACGCGCATCCCCACGAAGATGAGCCAATTGAAGGCTTCTCAGAAATACTGCCGATTGACCGCAGCCGTTACGAACGGCGCAACGGTCTGCGGCGTTCCAGCTACGAGAGCCGTTGGCATACCGATGTGACAGCAGTTGTCAACCCCCCTGCGGCATCGATTTTGCGTGCGGTTAACGTTCCTAGCTTCGGTGGTGACACCCAGTGGACTAACTTAGTCGCAGCCTACGAGGGTCTATCAGCACCCCTGCGGGCACTAGCAGATGGATTGAAAGCCGAACATCGTTTCAATGCGCGTTTGAATCTGCCCAGCAATAGCAAGATCGCCCAGCGCATTGCAGCCAATCCCCTGGTTTCAATACACCCAGTCGTCAGGGTTCATCCTGAGACAGGCGAACGAGCATTATACGTGAATCCTGGCTTCACCTCGCACATTCTTGACGTGTCACGGCAAGAGAGCGATCTGCTGCTTGAGTTGTTTTTCAATCAGATCACCAAGCCTGCCTACACCACCCGCTTCCGATGGAACAACGGTGACATTGCCTTCTGGGACAATCGCGCCACCTCACATTTAGCCCCGCAGGATCTGGATCATCTGGAAGTTGAGCGCGTCCTCTATCGCACCACCATAACGGGTGATATTCCAGTCGGGCCCGATGGTTTCCGATCGCAAGTGGTTGAAGGTGAAGCGTTCAACAGCCAATTACCAACGGTCTTGAAGAACAAATCTGAGAAGCTGGAAGCAGAACCAGTGCTTTCGTAAGCTAAAGAGTGCTAAGGGACTTCCAATAAAAAAACACCCCATCGTAGGGCAGCACAACTGTGCTGCCCTACAAACGTATAAATGAATTTGGGATAATTTATTTTACAGAATTGGTATTAGTCCTTATACGACTCCAAAATCCCACTGCGAATCATTAGTTGTGGCCAAAACAACACAAAAAATCCCATCCATATCATTACAGGGATAGAGACGAGAACTGTTAGCCAGATAGTTTTAAATAGTAACCAGCTACCACCAATCAGAGTTACACCTGTGAGAACTATAGACCAAGGCTGACACCACCAAGGTTTGTAGTTCCACGGGCTTATGGGCTTTTGTTCAGACATTGGTTTTATTTTAGTAACGCTCCAAATTTTTCAGAACAACTTGCCATCTTTATCAATCTTAAAGTGAAACGGTATAAGTACAGCATTTCATTAATTCGTAGCGAATTAAATTTGGCAATGCCCTGCAATGGCAACGCATCGACCATAGGTGTCAACTTAACGTGAAACCCTTGTAATGACGTGATATTCAGTTCTCTGGCTTCCCATCACCATCGGCGTCACCCCACCTTAACCCTCCCCGTATGTATTGGGGAGGGAACAAATTTCCTATATGCAGGAAATTTGGAAATTAATAAATCCTCATTCCTAATTAGAGTAAAACCTCCGAAATATTCTTATGTTTATCGCCTAGTACAGGTCGGCGGAAATAAACCTACCGTTTTATTACAGCCAGAAAGCCCAAAATGAAAGCTTTTTAACTTCCGCCTTGCAGTACTAGTTGTTTGACAGTTGCGTAAGTCTTGATTAAGTAGATTGCTGCAATCCATAAAGAGCTAGATTAAGATTACCTGCTGGAGCTGAAGAATAAGCGATATCTAGAGAAACACTAGCTTCTATCGTCTGAGGGCCACCGATTAAAGGAGTTGTACTACCTCCTGCAAAAGCTCTATCTGCTACTAGATTAAACTCCAAAGGAGATGGGCTAGGATTGGGAGCTGAGTTAATATCAATGTCAATAATCTTTCCAGGGGTTAATTGCAAGGTATTAAAAACTGCATTAGCCTGAGCTTGGGCGTCTTTAACCGCTTCGCTAAGAACCTGCAAGCGTGCCTGCTGCAATGCTTCGTCTGAGGCAGTGAAGCTTATATTCTGTATTAGATTCGCGCCTGCTTGAACAGCTGTGTCAATTGCTCCTCCAGCTCTATCTGTTGGTAACTCAAACTGAAGTGTGTTGAGTCCTCTAAAGCCAGTTAGGGTTTGAGTATTATTTTCAAAGCTAAAGACGGGGTTTAGTTGAATAGATGTAGTTTGAAGTTCTTGCGCCCCCAGCTTTTGCAGCGCATCAACTACTGCTGTTGAACGTTGAGCAACTTCTTCTTGAACTTCGGTTGCGGTTTTTCCCTCTACTTGAATCCCCAATTGCACCTCAGTTAAGGTAGTGGGAACAGTGACCCTTCCTTGACCAGTAACTTCCAATATCTGAGAAGTGTTTGGATTAGTGCTACCAGTCAGGGGATCGATAATCCCAAGAGCCTGCTTAATCGCACCAGTGAGATTATCAGTAGCCGAAGCGAGAGTGCCTGCTGAATTCGGAGAATAACCGATATCTAGAGAAACGCTAGCTTCTATCGTCTGAGGGCTACCAATTATAGGAGTTGTAGTATCTGGTGCAAAAGACGCCCTATTTGCTGCTTCAAACACCAAAGGAGATGGACTAGGATTGGGAGCTGAGTTAATATCAATGTCAATAATCTTTCCGGGGGTTAACTGCAAGGTACTGAAAACAGCCCCAGCCTGAGCTTGGGCGTCTTTGACAGCTTCGCTAAGAACCTGCAAGCGTGCCTGCTGCAATGCTTCGTCTGAGGCAGTGAAGCTTATATTCTGTATTAGATTCGCGCCTGCTTGGATAGCTGTGTCAATTGCTCCTCCAGATCTATCTGTTGGTAACTCAAACTGAAGTGTGTTGACTCCTCTAAAGCCGATTAAGGTTTGAGTATTATTTTCAAAGCTAAAGACGGGGTTTAGTTGAATAGATGTAGTTTGAAGTTCTTGCGCCCCAAGCTTTTTCAGCGCATCAACTACTGCTGTTGAACGTCGAGCAACTTCTTCTTGAACTTCGGTTGCGGTTTTTCCCTCAACTTGAATCCCCAATTGCACCTCAGTTAAGGTAGTGGGAACGTTGACTTCTCCTTGACCAGTAACTTCCAATATCTGAGAAGTGTTTGGATTAGTGCTACCAGTCAGGGAAGGGATGATCACAAGAGCCTGCTCACTCGCAACTGTGAGATTATTTGTGTTAGCCATCTTATTTTCCTTGCTTAAATGATGTTTGAAACCTGCTGATGTTTTAATCTTAGAGGATGTCTCAAGAGTAAGAAAGCTCACTCACCGATATCCTGTCAGTGGAAAAAATACTTAAAGATAACAGCGTAACGAGAGCCATGAATCCACCGTACCTAATTAACTTTCATCGCCGCAGTGGTAATTGCTATCGAGACTGATTCCAGTAGCTAGTAGTCTGTCCCAAAATTTTTGAGAGGTTAGTGGTGTTAATATCCCCGACTTCTTGAAGAAGTCGGGGATCTAGTAGCCCCGCAAAATTAATGGGACAGACACTAGAAAAGGCGGTAGAAAACGCAGTGTTGATATGTCAAGTAGTGAATGCAATCTTTATAATGCCATCTGCGACTTAATATTACTAGGACTTACGCATTAGTAACGAAAAATCTAGGGTTTGGGCTGGGCATTGGTCATCGGGCACTTGTACTGAGCGACTCGTGCCGAGCGGAGCCGAGGTAAGTCGAAGTATTGGGCATGGAAAATTCACCGATGCCCCATTCCCTATGGGCTATGACCAACTCAACGAAATAATTGTACTGCGTAAGTCGTGATTACGTAACAAATTTGTTGAATCTAAAAGGGCCATAATTGTAGCAATTAAGGCACTTTTACCATCTGGTACGCCAAAACCCAGTGAATTATTTTCCATAAATATAGAACTTACGCATTGACAGAAAAGCCAAAATAACAGGTAGAGTTTTCAAGGCTGATAGCTAGATTTTTCAATGAGATTTTAGCGATGCCTGCGGCGGGCTACGCCTACGCACTCAATCAAAGGTGATTGATAAAAGCCCGAAACAACGTATTTAGGTTGATGCACAAGATAGTTATTTTGTACAGTGCGTAAGTCCTAAAATATATTTATCAGGTAGTGGGTGAGTCTTCTTCAGGCAAGATTTCATCTATGCTGAGTACCCACGGTATACCTTTGTCAGATGGAGGGCTAACAGTAATTCGACCTCTGTTAGTAAATCTTTTTAACATGTCGGTGAATTGGGGAACAGTGCTCATGATGTTCTGATAAGTTTCTATATCAGGGCAAATCATAATTAACATTAGAATCCCACTATTAATTTTGAAATACCAATGGCAACTTGACAACAAAATGCGTGTGATGCGATCGCTCGCCAAGAAAAAGTTTTTCTTAGTCGCTTCTTCGAGTTGTCTAAACAGTATTTCACTCAATTGAATTGTCAGATTAGAAGGCAAATCATCTGGAGATGGGTAGGGCTGATTCATAAAATTTTTGGAGGTTTTAAGAAATTCGCAAGCTGAGGATTAGGCAAGATTAATTTTATCCAAAATCCCAGTTTTTATCATTCTTTATTTTGCGTAACAATCCACTGCAAATCTAACCATAATTGAGGATAAACCTTCTTAATCTGCGATTTGGGATCGGATAACAGATTTGTAGCATTCACACAAACAACTTCAACTAGACCCAGATATTCTGCTACTTCTATCAGTAAGTTTTTTTCTGCCACTATAGCAGCAATTAGTCTGTCAGGACAGTAAATTCTTATATATTTGGCATGAGGAATATATGCTCCTTTTGATTTAGAATTTAGCACTTTTATATAGCACTGGCTTAGTAATTTCCACGCTCTTGGGTGAGCTTGCTCAATAATAAGGGTAAATTGTTGGGCTAAGTCTTCTTCGGTAATCATTACTCTCTCCATTATTATTTTGCTAAAAACTGTAGTTTCATCTCATTTATGCACAGTAAAGGTGACGTAGCACTGCTAATGCTGTCTGCATTTTTATTTAAGTAAAATTAACAATTTTTAGTTAGGGTAAAATTTACCCATGCGGCAGAATTTGTTGGTAAGTTTTCTACGGTTTTTGTTACTTTCCTATCAAGCATCAAAGCTGAAAGCGATTACTAAAACTGTATCAATCGCTGCTTTCAACCAAATTAATTGGTATAAAGTGAAGTTACTGAAAAAAGAATTAAGCACCCAGAATAACTCTTGTGCAAGTGCCAGATAAATTAGAGCAAAAATTCTTGTCCATCGTAAGAAAATTGGCAAGATTTATGATATTCTGATTTTAGAGGGAATCAAGAGTGCGATCGCCACGGGAAAAAGCGGGTACGCCATCGCACAAAATGTCTTTGAACAAAAATGCTATACATTCAAAGATTGTGCCTTTGCCTTGGTAGATTTAGTTAAATCCGCTACGGCTTTTTGAAACTGAGAGATTAAAGCCGACGAATTGATTAGCACACTTGCGGCCAGATTGAGTACCCAGATGATTCACTTCGTGCCGCGTGACAACATTGTGCAACACGCAGAATTGCGCCGGATGACTGTTAACGAGTATGCACCTGATAGCGGACAAGCTAATGAATACCGGACATTAGCCGACAAGATTATCAACAATCAATTTTTTGCTGTTCCTACACCCATTGAGATGGACGAGCTAGAAGATTTATTGATTGAATTTGGTATCCTCGAAAGTGAAGATAAATGCAGCAAAACTGACTAACGCTGCGATCGCTCAAGCAGATGGTGAAAAGAGACAAGAAGATGCTCAAGGCGAAGCACTAGAAGCACTTGCAAAAGGAAACGTCGAAATCGTTGCTGGTAGCGAGAAAAAGTAAGTCCAGTTCTGTACCCCGACTTTTAAAGCTATTTTCAGGTAAATAGACTACGCCCTATAGGCACAGCAATGCTGTGCCCCTATGATACATGTGGTTGAAATAAATGAAAACTGCTGTAAAGCTTTCTACGTGTAGGGTCTTTGTCAGTAGAAAATGGGTTTTTGAACGCATCACCAACTAAAGCTTTCGGTTTTAGTTGGTGATTATTTCCCTAAGAAGCCTTAAGACTTCTCAACGTTCCTAGAGTTACTGGCGTTCTCAGTATGCCGTTGAAGCTTTTGCCGACGAACACTCTAAAAAAGGTTTTGTCTGCCATTCCGCCATGAATAACTGGCGTAGATTTAGAGGAATCTAAAACCTTTTTATACCGATAATAGAAATTTTGGCCTTGCTGAATCGAGGTATGAACTTGGATGTAGAGAAGTAAAATTTTACGTTTCTACAAGGATTTTCACTACAACGCACAATTGTTTTCATAGCGCGATCAGCAACGCCAGAATTTTCAAACAACCTCTTAGCGATTTGCTACCAATTTTTGAGCGATTTTTTGCTTAAATAGACGATAAAAAAACAATGGATTACCTATGATATAACGATCCCAGAGACGAGTAGGTTCAGTAATTAAGCGTGTTAACCACTCAAAACCATTATTCGTCAGCCACTCGGGGCCACGATATGTAGAGTTAGTATAAAAATCTAGACACGCGCCTAAAGGTAAAAATACACGAGCTTCAATTTTATTGAAGTTATCTAAAATCCACCGCTCCTGTAATGGCATACCAAAACCAATATATAAAATATCTGGTCGAAAGTTATTGATTTTTTCTATTATTAAATCATTCTCCTTTCCTGATTTTTCAAAGTAACCATGATGTCCGTCTATCCGGAGATTAGGTGCAATTGATACTAACTTTGTAATTGCTTCGTCCACTACGCCGGGTTTTCCAGCTAATAAAAACAAAGAAACATTTTCTTTTTCACATTTTAATGCTAAATCTTCTATATAATCTGGTGCTGTCATCCGATGTGCAGAATCCAGCGAATAACCGCTTAAGTTAGCCGCTAACAATACGCCAAATCCATCGCAAAATACTAAATCTGCATTATTTAAAAAATCTCGATACCAAGATTTTTCATAAGCAAAATTCATAGCTCTAATATTCACATTTTCGACAATTGTTTTTTTTGGTTTTTTGACTGATTCTACTAAATAATCGATTAATTCTTGTACTTTAACTTTATGGAATCTTGTATCAAACAACTTGATTTCAGGGAAAGTTTTCGTATCCATTGTTTCCATTGTTATTTCCTCCTTGTCTACTTTACACAAGCTTATGGTTAATCAATGATCATCAGAATATGGCTCTCAACCTACGACTGATGCATAAATGTATTTCAAGGATGCAAGATAATCGTTGATATCCAAGTGTTTAACACTTATCCGGGCATTATTTCCTAGAGATATTCTCAAATTCTTATCTGCAATCAAAGATTGCATTGCCTCAGACAACTGTTGAATGTCACCTGGATTAAGTAATAAACCATTCTGGTTTTGAGTAACTACTTCGGGTATCCCTCCTACTTTAGTAGTTATGACAGCTAAACCCCAACTCATTGCTTCTAGTAGTGCCATCGGTAAACCTTCGTTATAAGAAGGTAAAACAAATACATCAGCTTTAGCTAAAAGCTCGTCGCGTTTTTCTTTGTCTACCCAGTCAAGGATAGTGATATGGTCAACAAGATTTAGAGTTTGAATCAAACTACGAGCTTTTTCTACATCTCCATCCCCTGCCATAGTCAACTTTGCTTTACTTTTCTCTTGGGCAGGTAGAGAAGCGAATGCGTTAATTAAATCAAATGCACCTTTGCGCTGACCAATGCGCCCTAAAAATAAGAAAAATACCTGATTGGAATCTACATGCTGTGGAATTTGGGCAGGAATTCTTACCGCGTTAGGAAGAACAATAACTTGCTCTGGCTTCAAACCAAGATTTTCGATATAGAATTTTTTCCAGCTATCTGATAAAACAATAAAACGCGTACATTTCCTAAAAGACCAACTGAGCCATTGCTTAAGAAATTGAGGAAGCTCAGAGTAAAACAAATGAAAGTCAGCACTATGAGCATGAATAATTAGCGGTTTTTGAAATAGCCAACAAATGACACTAGTGATTGAGTGACGAAAAGCGCTACCTCTCTCTGAAACATGAACGTGAATAAGGTCAGCCTTTTTATTTAATAAATTCCAAAATAACTGCCCTATTGCCTGCAAAAACACCAATACTTTGTGTGGAGCAGAGCCATTCGGTAAAGTAGTAATATGTGTAAATTTAATATCGGAAGTAGCTTCAGTAGCTTCTTCAAGGATGAGCTTTTGCACGGAAACTATTCCACCTTGACGCTCCAAGCTTTCGCCTAACATAGTAATCTTTATAGGACTCATAACAAAAGAGCTTATTTAGGGTAGATAAATTCATCAAATATTTACGTACAGCATACCCTACTTAAACTATGATTAAGTTATGTATTTGTCAATGATAGTCATTAACAGTTTTAGTGTAATAAAGATTACCATGTCGTCAAGAATGGGTTAAACGTTGTTAACCCGTGGCGTGTACTTTATTCTTAAAACTGGTTTAATCATCTGTTGACAGACCGGAAAAACTAATGAACTTATTTGAGCTTTTAGCGGGGGAAGACAATCATCTAGCCCTAGTTACGCCGTCTGAGCGATCGCTAACCTATAAGCAATTGCGCGAGAATGTTATTGAACTGGTATCACAACTCAACAGCTTTGGATTGAAACGAGGCGAACGCATTGCCATTGCCATGACTAACGGTTCACCAATGGCTATTACCTTTTTGGCTGTTGCCCTGTGTGGCACTGCTGCACCCTTAAATCCTAAATACAAACAAGAAGAATTTGCCTTCTATTACGAAGATATCCAAGCAAAAGCACTGATTACGCTATCTGAGTCGCCAAAAGCAGCCATTGCCGCCGTCACACCCGACATGATGCTGATTAATGCCAAGGTAAATACTGACGGTACACTGAGTTTTGAATTAGTCAAAGAAAAACTTCCCCCTTGCTCCCAGCTAAAAGCTCTCTTGCCTCAATCTGATGATCTGGCGATGATTCTCCACACTAGCGGCACTACCAGCCGTCCGAAGCGTGTGCCGATTCGTCATCGTAACTTAATCGCCTCAGCTAACAACATCATTGGTGCTTACTCACTCACAGCAGCCGACACTACACTTTGCCTAATGCCCCTGTTCCACATTCACGGATTGGTGGGCTGTTTGCTGGCAACTCTCGCATCGGGCGGCACATTAATTTGTCCCAATGGTTTTAATGCCCTGGAGTTTTGGAAACTGGTAGATACCTACAAACCTACTTGGTACTCCGCAGCGCCAACCATGCATCAAACAATTTTGGCTCGCGCTAGCCGCAACACAGAAATTGTCAAAGCTAATCGCTTTCGTTTCATTCGCTCTAGTAGCGCTCCCTTGCCTCCGATTATCATTGAACAGCTAGAGGCAACTCTCAATGCTCCGGTGGTGGAATCTTACAGCATGACTGAAGCATCTCACTTAATGACCACCAACCCCCTACCGCCAAAAGTGCGGAAACTGGGTACTGTCGGTTATGGCTTCGGTGTGGAAGTCGGCATTATGGACTCCGAAGGCAACTTATTATCTCAGGGAAGCTTGGGCGAGGTGGTGGTAAAAGCACCCAATGTTATAGATGGCTACGAAAACAACCCGGAAGCTAACGCTACAGCTTTTGTAAACGGTTGGTTCCGCACAGGAGATCAGGGAACACTGGATGCAGACGGCTACCTCCGCTTGACTGGACGCATTAAAGAATTGATTAACCGGGGTGGAGAAAAAATTTCTCCTTTAGAAGTTGATGATGTTTTGCTGCGCCATCCCGCCGTCGCCGAAGCCTTAGCCTTTGCCGTCCCCCACAAATATTTAGGAGAAGATATCCATGCTGCTGTTGTCCTCAAAGAAGAAGTCAGCGAAAAAGAACTTTTAGCTCACTGTTCAACCATGTTGGCAGACTTCAAAGTTCCGAAGCAAATTCACATTTTGGATCAACTACCTCGTGGCGCTACTGGGAAACTGCAACGGTTAGCTATGGCGAAATTGCTTAACATCTGCTAAATCAGCGATACACTAAGGAAAATTCCTTGAGGAAGCTTTGATGGCACGGTCAAACGGGGTTAAAACTGAAATGTCTGCACAGGAATTGCCTACAATCTCAGATGAAGATACAGTGACAATTGAAGATTTACCAGAAGCTGTGGAGGATGTCCAGGATATTGACGACATCTTGAACTCACTCAAAACCTTACTGAGTAGCCTAGAAAAACTCCAAAAAGTCCGGCAGGAAGTGGGCGACATCAAACCGTTAATCGGGCGAATGCTTGATGGTGAACTGGTTGCTGGTGAAGAGCTTGAGCAACTTAAGACAGGTGTGAGCAGTCTTTCTCGCCTTGTTCGGGCTTATAATGACCATCAAATAGCGTTAACTAAAGCACAATCTGCTAGAAACTTGCTAGATCAAGTTCTGAAAGAGCGTAAAGCTAATTGAAATAAGAAGCGATCGCATTTCTTTATAAAGAGGCGATCGCTGTAAATTAAAGCTGTAACTCAAGCTCGCGCCTATCCCCATGAAGTCTTTACAAGACTACACCACTGTTATCTGTCCCGATAACAATGGTACATTTTTTGCCTATGTACCAGCGATTTTCGGTTGTCACGCTTTGGGACAAACGCCAGATGAGGCCCGTGCTGAACTTGTCTATGTTTTTGAAATGAAATTCTAAAGCAGTTGGGTATTACAGAGGAACATTTTAATCAACTGCGATAAATACTGTGTACTAGTATTGCAAAGTCGTATTTTACCTATTTATTGTCAAGCGATCGCTTCATAAATAATAACTATCCACATGAATCAACAATTAGAATTGCCATTTCAAGAATTTTCTTTTTGCACTTCCAAATCCTTAGACAGTTCATCTACATTCATTAATAACATGAAATTGCCAGTTCATCGCTGGTTTAGATTTAGTGCAGGTTTCTCTGCACAATGGGTTGAAACTATAATTAGCCAAGCTAAAGAACGAGGAGAAATTACTGTCTTAGATCCATTCTCTGGTTCTGGTACAACCTTACTCGCATCTGAAAAGCTTGGAGTTAAATGTTTGGGAATTGAGGCTCATCCCTTTGTTGTGCGTATAGCAAGAGCTAAACTTTTATATCAAACTGACGCTGATGCTTATCTTGAACATATACAAAAAGTTATAAAACGTGCCGAAAATGTTCAACCCTGTATAGATACATACCCAAAGCTGATTCATGAATGCTTTAGTATATCTTCACTTGAGTCTCTAGATAGATTGCGCCAATCTTGGGAAAAACTTGCTGATGATTCATCTGAATCTCAGTTAGCTTGGTTAACGCTTATATCAATTCTTCGTCATGTTTCTCATGCTGGAACTGCACCTTGGCAGTACATCTTACCAAATAAAAAGAAACAATATTCTTTAGATGCAATGTCTGCTTTTGGGCTAATGGCAGAGAGTATAGCTACAGATATGAGAATTGCCGGAAAAATGGCGGCTTCTGTTGCTTGTCTTATTCAATCTGATGCTCGAACTTGCCAGGGTGTACCTGATAATTTTGCCAACTTGGTAATCACATCACCACCGTATGCTAACAACTATGACTATGCAGATGCTACACGTCTAGAAATGTGTTTTATGAAAGAAATTTCCGGTTGGGGTGATTTACAAAGTGCGGTGAGGCAATACTTAATTCGTTCATGTTCCCAGCACGTAACCAATAAGAATGTAAACATCGACGAAGTTCTAGCATCTCATGAATTATATCCAATCAAAGCTAGTATTATTGAAACCTGTCACAAATTATCCCAGGAACGACATTTACATGGAGGTAAAAAGAATTATCATTTGATGATTGCCTGCTATTTTTTGGATATGGCTAGAGTTTGGATAGCACTTCGCAGAGTCTGCAAAAGTCCTGCAACAGTTTGTTTTATGATTGGTGATTCTGCTCCCTATGGTGTTTATATTCCGGTGATTGAATGGATGGGTTTATTAGCACAAGCAGCAGGGTTTAAATCTTTTAATTTTGAAAAAGTTCGTGACCGAAATGTGAAGTGGAAAAATCGCAAGCATACAGTTCCTCTTTGCGAAGGTTGTTTGTGGGTTTACGGGTAGGGTAATCACAACACAAATTATTTTTGCAAGAATGTAATGGCAGAGTCATTTTCACATAAATGGGGTCAGATTTTAGGGCATATCTCAACAAAGTGCCACTGTCGAAAATGCTATTGAATATATTCATAATTATCCAGAAAATCAACCTACATTTGCCCCAGCATTAAAATACGAGATTGATATTCGTTATAATAATGGTGATTTAATTCACGCCATATTTAACAATAAAATTGAAGCGCTCAAATTTCTCAGAACATTTATTTAAAGTGCTAATTAAATAATTCGTAATTAAGTAATGATGAACGTTGCACCCGCCATTGTAATACTAGGTCAAAATAGCCTCACAGTAGCACGTAAAATAATCACTGTCCTACCAGGGGCGACACTATACGGTCTAGCCGATCGCACATCGGGAGTTGATGTCAGTTTTGCTAACTTTGGCGAGACGTTGCGCGAGTTATTTGCTCAAGGAACGCCGCTAATTGGCATTTGTGCCGCCGGTATTTTAATTAGGACGCTAGCCCCCATCCTCTCAGATAAACAACAGGAACCACCCGTGTTAGCTGTGGCTGAAGATGGTAGCGCTGTTGTCCCCCTCTTGGGCGGACTTGCTGGGGTGAACGATTTGGCCCGTCGCATTGCTGAAGCCCTTGATATCAAACCTGCAATTACAACCACAGGCGATATACGTTTGGGTACAACGCTGTTATCTCCTCCCCCCGGATACCATTTAGCAAACCCAGAGGATGCGAAGAAATTTATCTCAGATTTGCTAGCCGGGGCAAAAGTCAAGTTAGAAGGCACAGCACCTTGGTTGAGCGATCGCAAACTGCCCATAGATCCACAGGGAGATTTGACCATTCAAGTTACGGAACGTTTGGTGACTCCTACAGCCAACTGCCTTGTCTACCACCCAGCAACGATCGCGATCGCAATTAGTACCCCCATTGATGATGCAGTCACTTTAGTACAGCAGCTACTAGTTGATGCCTCACTAGAAAAAGCATCAGTCGCCGGGATATTTGCACCCATCACCGCCGCAGCCGATCTCGCAATCCACGCCGTAGCTAGTGCCTTAGGAGTGCCTGCCCGCTTTTTTACCCCAAATCAGCTAGAAAGTCTGTTATCACAAGGTTATAGCCCCGCCCAAGCAGTAGCGATCGCAGCCACAGGTACATCTCCCTTACCTTCCTCATCTCCCGACATTGCGATCGCTATTGCCCCTCAACCAATTGACCCCAGCACCATCGGTCAACCACGCGGACGGTTAGCGATTATTGGCACAGGGCCTGGTGGATCGCAGTGGATGTCTCCAGAAGTGAAGGAGATACTCAAGTCGGCAACTGACTTAGTGGGTTATAAAACTTATTTAGATTTAGTTGGTTCTCTAGCTGATGGCAAGCAACGGCATGAGTCTGACAACCGCGAAGAAGAAGCACGAGCAAAAATGGCCCTTGATTTGGCCGCAACTGGGCGATATGTAGCCGTAGTTTCATCTGGCGACCCCGGTATCTATGCAATGGCAACAGCAGTTTTTGAAGTATGCGATCGCTATGCCTTACCCGAATGGAACACTATCGACATTCATGTAGCACCAGGCATCTCAGCCATGCAGGCAGCAGCAGCAGCCATTGGTGCGCCCCTTGGACATGACTTTTGTGCTATTTCCCTGTCTGACATCTTGAAACCTTGGTCTGCGATCGAACAACGAATTGCTGCTGCTGCTGAAGCTGATTTCGTAATTGCTTTCTACAATCCTGTTTCCAAAGAGCGTACTTGGCAACTGGCAGAAGCGAGAAATATTTTGCTGCGACATAGAACACCGGATACACCAGTAGTGTTGGCGCGAAATCTCGGTAGACCAGGACAGGCGGTAAAAGTGATTACACTTGACCAGTTAGCACCAGCAAGCGCTGATATGCGGACAATTATTCTTATTGGTTCCACAAAAACCCGAACTATCAAACGCCATGATGGTAATATTTGGGTTTATACGCCGCGTCGCTATACCGAATAATAGGCATGAGCAACGCTGTTAAAAGCGATTCTCACCAACCTAATTAACCTAATACCAAACCATCAACAGATAGAGAAAAAGTGGGGATAATGATAGGTTGAAAGGAAAGAAAATAGACAACAACTCATTGTGAATAATTCAGTATTAATTGCCCTTCCCCTATTAGCGTGTATAATCCTGTCGCCAGTTAGCAAAGCTGATACTGTCCAAGGTTCAATCAATCATGCCATCAAAATGTCTTCATTCAACCTCAGTGCCCAAAAATGGAAAAACCGTGTGCTACTGGTCTTTGCACCGTCTGTTGATAACCCTATCTATCAGCAGCAAATGCAATTATTACAAAAGCATAATAAGGGTTTTGCAGATCGGGATTTAGTTCTCGTTCAGGTTTTGGCAACAAATGAAAGCTATGCCAACAGACAGCTAATAGATGAGTCTTCTGCTGCCAAGTTGCGCGAGTCCTTTGGGGTTGACAAAGAAAATTTTCGCGTGATTTTGGTGGGTAAAGATGGTAGTGTTAAGCGCAGTGATGCTACACTAGTGCAGGCGACAGCAATTTTTGAAGAAATTGACGCTATGCCCATGCGTCAGCAAGAAATGCAAGAGCGACGCAGAAAGTAACTAGAATTGCTCATACAACCTGACTTCGCTACTTCTTCGACTGTTGTATCAAAAAAATTATCTCTCATCCACGTAATGTAAATGATTTTTTCTCGCTTGTGAGAAATTCGGTTTTAGCGTGCTAATTTTAACTGGGTTTGAACTTCTCGTAGATCAAATCTGGGATAGGAATGGCTCGGAACTTTTGGGGAACTCAGTTAACGGCGATTTATCGCGTCTGCTTAACCGTCAAAATGAATTTGACAGACCACTAGTGAGAGTGTCCCCAAAAGCAACATCAGCGAACAAGCAAAATTGTTAGGTAGTATTGGTTTAACGAACTTTGGGGGTTTAAGTCCCCAGCAAGATAGGCAGCACGTTTTGTGTCGGGGTCTAAATCCCCGTCACAAAACGTAATTGCGAATTGCGTTAGCGGAGCGGGGCGTTAGCCCATTGCGAATTGCGAATTGGTTTAATCTCCCCGAATTGCGATCGCAGGCACTATCAAGCAGCATTAGTTTATGAAAAGCCCGGTTAATCAGCAACGTTGAATTTTGACTACTCCTGTAAAACAGTCTTTGATACAATCCTAGTTTTCTTAAGGTCTGCTTCTGAAAGTTCTTCTCCAGCTTGCAGGCGAGTAGCGGAAGTTTGCAACACTGTCGCTGCACCTTTATCTCCTATTTGTAAAGCGGTTTTAGCAGCCGTTTGTAGCATCGTAGCTGCACCAGTGCGATCGCCTTGTTGCAATTTCGCTTCGGCTAACTGGGTCTGACGATACTTCGCTAATGCTAAAATAGACTGCTGCACCTGGGGATTAGATGTCGGTTGATACGCCCGCACTACATCTGCATACACTGGCACAAGGGACGAAAGTAAACCTTGTTCGTTAACTAACGGGTCATCATAACGGATTTGCAGATGAGCGATCGCTTGTTTCCCTTCTGGCAATTGTCCCAAATAAATGTTCGCCAAAACTACCCGTTCTACATCCTGCATCAAATCTCCCAAACGTAGAGCAAAGCTACTATCAGCTTCCGGTTCCACTGGTAACTCGATTGTATCTGGGGCAACTTGGGCAATGGGTTTCAATTCCGCTAATCGGACATTAGGCACTAGAGATAATAGCAAGTAGGCATTAGTTAGCCCAATCGATTGAATCCGTCCAAACAGTCGGCTAAATTGCTCTACAGCTTGTTCAGGATGTTCAATATGAGCTAAAGTACCACCACCGACATCGGCAATTTTTTCTAGCAAATCCTGATTCCAGCTATTGCCAAATCCGAAAGTGTTGATAGTTAGGTTCAGCTTGGCAGCCTTTTGCGCCAGTTGAAGACAGCGCTTATTGTCATCTCGCCCAATATCCCACTTCCAAATCCGCAAACCGCTTTCACCATGCCCATCTGTCAGCAGAAACGCCTGGGAAACAGCGCCTCTTGTTCCCTTCATCAATTCTGTAATTCCCAGTTCTAAACCCTCAGCGATCGCAGTGCCGCCGCTAGCAGTCAGTTTGTTTTTTATTTGAGATTTGATGCTTTCGGGGTCTTCAATCGTTTGGTTAGGGATAATGACTTCCGCAGAACCGGAAAAAGCCACAACTGAAATGCGATCGCCAACCTTTAACCGATCTATTAATCCTTCCACCGCTTGAATCACTGTTTTAATTGGTTGTCCATGCATGGAACCACTTCTATCCAAAATCAAGCAGAGATTGAGGGGCAGATTTTGGTCAAACTCACCAGCGATTGCCGAAATTGTAATTGCTAATTGACGTTGGCTATTTGTTTGAGCCACATCAACATTATTGTCATTTAACGCCCAGAGCAATTTAACTTTCATTGAGGAGGGGTATCTTGCAAAACTGTTTTGGAGACAATTCTGGTTTTCTTGCGATCGCTTTCAGATAAATCTCCACCAGATTGTAGCTGGGTGGCAGAAGTTTGCAACACCGTCGCTGCACTAGTATCTCCCATTTGCAATGCAGTTTTCGCAGCCGTTTGTAACATTGTCGCCGCACCAGAGCGATCGCCCTGTTGTAATTTCGTTTCGGCTAGCTGGGTTTGGCGATACTTAGCTAATGCTAAAATAGAATGTTGAACCTGGGGATTCGGATCTGCTTGGTAGTTTTTCACTACATGAGCATAAACTGGGATATTTGGTGTAACTAAACCTACTTTGTTGGCGGCTGGATCATCGTAGCGGACTTGCACATTAGCGATCGCTTGTTCACCTGTTGGCAATTGTCCCAAATAAATATTAGCTAAGATTACCCGTTCTGCATCTTTCATTAAATCTCCCAACCGCACAGCAAAACGCCCATCAGCTTCTTGTTGCAGTGGTAACTCAATTGTGTCTGGGGAAACTTGAGCCACAGGTTTAAGTTCTGCTAGCCGGACATTGGGCATCAGGGAGAATAACAGATAAGCATTAGTCAATCCCACGGTTTGAATACGGCTAAACAGGCGATTAAACTCTTCCACTGCCTGTTCGGGTTTTTGAATATAAGATAAAGTACCTAAGCCAGCATCAGCAATTTTTTCTAAAACATCTTGGTTCCAATTGTCACCAAATCCCAAAGTGTTTAAAGTCAAATTATAGCTAGCAGCCAATTGAGCGAATTTTAAACAGCGATTATTATCACCGTGTTCATTTTCACCGTCGGTTAATAAAAAAGCTTGGGAAACAGTATCTTTTTTGCCCTTTGCCAACTCCTCAATGCCTAAGCGCAGTCCTTCATCAATCGCAGTTCCACCATCGGCGGCTAGGCGATTAATTTGCTGTTTGATTTTTTCTGGATCTTCGACACTTTGATTGGGTACTAAGACTTTGGCACGGTGATCAAAAACTACAACACTGAGGCGATCGCCAGGGTTGAGTCTATCTACCAAACGATTCGCGGCTTTTTTGACCGTTTCTAGCGATCGCCCGTTCATCGAACCACTATGATCGAGAATTAAGCATAAATTCAGGGGTAAATGGCGGTCTTGATTTTCTGCTATCGCTGAAATTGAAATTCCCAACTGACGTTGACTATTCAGTTGATTCGCGTCCAAATTACCATCATTCAAGGCAGGCTGCAAATTAACCTTCATAACTCAAAGTCCCTATTCAGGATATACATTTAAAAAAATAACTTCAAAGCAACACTTTAACTCTACGGAAAACCTATCCAACACAAATACACTAATATAATCAGAATATCTTAGAAGCCAAGCATTGGCAGATGCAAAGCCACCTTTAGCACTAGGGAGAAATCCGCACCTTGAGGAAGGCTGGCATCGCGCTAGGATGTATTACAGTTAACGGCATAGTTTCAGGCGATCAGTTGCTATGGACATTTCCCCAATTAAGGCTGTTCAAGCCCCATATTACGGCGATAACTTTTACCGGACACCACCGCCAGATTTACCTTCCCTCTTATTGAAGGAGCGAATTGTCTATATTGGGATGCCTCTGGTGCCTGCTGTCACAGAATTAATCGTGGCCCAATTGCTGTTTTTGCAATCCGACGACCCCGAAAAGCCGATTAAAATCTATATCAACTCCACCGGCACATCCGGTTACAGTGGCGAACCCATTGGCTTTGAAACCGAAGCCTTCGCCATTTATGACACCATGAAATATATCAAACCTCCTATCCACACCATTTGCGTTGGTTCCGCAATGGGTATGTCAGCGATGCTACTCAGTGCTGGTACAAAAGGTTGCCGCGCTAGTTTGCCTCACTCCTCGATTATCCTGCATCAGCCCAAGAGCTACGCCCAAGGTCAAGCAACGGATATTCAAATTCGCGCCAGGGAAGTTTTGGTAAATAAAGGGGCCTTAGTTGATATATTGCATCGCACCACTGGACAGCCTCCAGAAAAAATTACTAAAGACATGGATCGGCTGTTATATTTAACACCCTACGAAGCAAAGGAATACGGTTTAATTGACCGAGTTTTTGAGAAAGAAGAACTCGCCAATCCCCCACTTCCTGCTAGTGTCCTTTAATTTAGTTATGAGTTATGAGTTATGAGTTATTGAAAACTCCTTGCTCCTAACTTTTAACTCCTAACTTTCAACTCCTAACTCTCCTACCGCCCGCAAATTATTAAGAACGGAGTAAATTATGCCTATAGGCGTTCCTAAAGTTCCTTACCGGATGCCCGGAGGACAATATACAGATTGGATTAGCATCTACGATCGCCTTTACCGGGAACGGATTATATTCTTGGGGCGAGATATTGATGATGAAATTGCCAATCAGATTATTGCTGTAATGCTGTATCTGGACTCCGATGATCCAGGTAAAGATATTTATTTATACATCAATTCCCCAGGTGGGATGGTTACATCTGGCATGGCTATTTTTGACACCATGCAACATATCAAATCAGATGTAGTGACTATTTGTGTAGGTTTAGCGGCTTCAATGGGGTCTTTCCTGCTAGCGGCTGGCACCAAGGGCAAACGCCTAGCATTGCCTCACTCACGGATTATGATTCACCAACCTTCAGGTGGTACCCGTGGACAAGCAACCGATATCGAAATTGAAGCTAGAGAGATTCTACGGATTCGTCACCAGCTCAATGGCATTTATGCCGATAAAACCGGTCAGACCATAGAAAAGATTGAAAAAGATATGGATCGTGACTTTTTCATGTCTGCCGAAGAAGCAAAACAATACGGTTTAATTGACCGTGTGATTGAAGAACGAACCTCGGTAATAACAGGGGAGTAGGAAGGCAGGGGGCAGGGGAGATGAGGGACAGGGGAAAAGGTTAAAGGGGAAAGGGATAAATTTAACCTTACCCCTTACCCCATGCCCCATGCCCCATGCCCAATGCCCAATGCCCTTCTTTAAACAAACTGTAAACATTGAACTTTTAAAATAGCAAATTAGCCCTTATTATTAATAGTTCAGGCGTGAAGCAGATAGCTAATAGCCTCTTGCTGGATATTCGATAGCTCATAGCTCAAGATGGATCTTGGAGATTGCTACCGTTTACTAGGTTTGAGATCGGGAGCTTCTTTTGCTGACATCAAAGCGTCTTACCGACGATTGGCGCAGCAATATCATCCCGACATCAACCCAGATGACAACAAAGCCAAAGATAAGTTTATTGCGTTGACAGAGGCGTACAAACTCCTGCTGACTGTGGTATTGCCAGAGGAAACTGTGGCACATTCAACTCAGGTGTCAACATCTAGTGTGCGTGGTGAGACTAAGGCAACGCATAGACAGAAAACACCAGTAACAACGGTGACAAGCCAAGAACCAGGGAAACCAAAGCCGCCTAATGTGCTGGAAATAGAAGAACGGCTCAAGTGGAAAACTTATGAGCAATTGCAGCGATTTTTGCAAGAAAGACGATTTCCGCAAGCGATCGCCCTGGCGGAAGCTTTAGCAGATCGTTTATCAACAGATGCAGAAGTCCGTCAATGGCTAGCGATCGCCTATCAAATTTGGGGACGGGCGCTAATTTCCCAAAACCAGCTACTCAAAGCCAGAATTTATCTCAAAAAAGCTTTGAAGACAGACCCCCATAATAAAAGTCTCTGGTATGAAGTGCAGCGAGATTTCCAACGATTAGAACAAATTTTTTAAAGCGTAATTAAACGTAAGATTAAACCTCACCGTCAATCCCTCTCCGAACCCACGGAGAGGGAAGCCGAAGGCAGGTTGAGGTTTTATATTGAATTTGACCCACTTACTTAGGGGTTGCTGAAAAAAAAGAAAAGGTTACAGTCTCTAGATTATCAGACCAAAGAAAGATATTCAGGTGCAAGAGTTGAGGGTAAAATAACCCAAAATCCTTGCATCACCGTGACTAGCAGGACTAAAGTGTGTCATTAGTAACCATGTACCGAAAGCAGGAGCAAACTACAATCCCACCAGAAAACTTTGAACTTCCGTTTGAAGGAAAATTATCAGAAGATAATCGTTGGGTAATTATGGCTGATTTAATACCGTGGGCGGAATTTGAAGAGGAATATTCTTCATTTTTTTCGGCAGAGATGGGAGCGCCAGCAAAATCATTTCGGGTGGCATTAGGCGCATTAATAATCAAAGAAAAACTAGGAATAAGCGACAGAGAAACAGTAGAACAAATTAAAGAAAACCCTTATCTACAGTACTTCATAGGAATATCATCTTATATTAATGAAGCTCCATTTGATCCATCTATGCTAGTCCATTTTCGTGAAAGAATTAGTGCAGACTTAGTAAACAAAGTAAATCAAGAAACTGTTAAAAGGATGCTAGAGACAACATCTTCGACTTTAGCAACTGAATCAACTGAATCAACTGAATCAACTCAAAAAAAAATAGAAGAATTAGAAAAAGAAGATAACACGCCGAAAAATCGGGGAAAATTAATATTAGATGCGACTTGTGCGCCAGCAGACATCAGCTATCCAACAGATTTCGAGCTATTAAATCAAGCAAGAAAACAGACAGAACGAATAATAGACCTTCTTTATGAACAGATAAAAGGTACATTAGAGAAAAAACCAAGGACTTATCGGGAAATAGCGAGAAAAAACTACTTAGAAGTCGCTAAAAAACGTCGTGTATCCCAAAAAGATAGGAAAAAAGCGATTAAAAAGCAGCTTCAATATATCAAAAGAAACTTATCTCATATTGACCAGCTAATCAGATCGGGAGCAACTCTAGAAAAACTAAGTACTAAACAATATAAAATGTTGCTTGTAGTTGTAGAAGTTTATCGTCAACAACTATGGTTGTATGAAAATAAAAAACAGAGTATTGATGACCGAATCGTTAGTTTAAGCCAACCACATATCCGCCCAATTGTCCGTGGAAAAGCTGGGAAAGCCGTGGAATTTGGGGCAAAATTATCAGCTAGTTATTTTGATGGGTATGTATTTTTAGACCATATTAGTTGGGATAATTTTAATGAATCAGGAGACTTAAAATCACAAGTAGAAGCATATAAAAACTATACTGGCTATTATCCAGAATCGGTTCATGTAGATAAAATTTATCGCACAAGAGAGAATAGAGCTTACTTTTCTAGTGATGAATCTTTCTACTCACCTGTCGCGGGTGTTTTATGCTTTTTTATGTCTATTTTTGAAAACTGCACCTTTTTTGCAGTTCCGTATAACTGAAAATTATGATTTTATTAGTTATAAACAAGAAAAGCTTATCTTTGATTTTGCTTGAATAACTAGTCAACCCTTAAGATTGCTTTTTCATACTTTTTCAGCAACCCCTACTTAGATTATCTTGAACGCACCCCATCTATAATCTTTGATTATAGATGGGGATTCTTTCGCTATGCAGCCACTAGACTACGCAGCGTTCCCAGAGTTACTGGCGTTCTCAGTGTGTCGTTAGAACTTTTGCTTACGAACACTCTAGAAAAGGTTTTATCACCCATAATTAGGCAATACCAATACCTAGCACCGATATTGTAAGCTCCTGACAAATCACAATTATATTGTTTACCGCTTTTGAAAACAGCGAGAGAATAATTATTTTTATTTCGTTTAACCTTGCCGCTTCCATCAAAAGCATAAGCACTGGTATATTTGGGATTAATAGCTTCAATCCAAAATTAGTGTCGCCATCCGCGCAACACTGCTCCTAATGTAGCGATTCCCTCAACAATATTCTGAGTTGGCTGAAAGCTAAAAGCTAACCTGATCGCATCATCCCCCTGTCCATTAGTGTAGCAGCGAGTCCCTGGTAGAAAACTGACACCGTGTTCACTGGCAGCCATTAGAAGTGCTTTGGCGCTAATGTATGAGGGCAATTTACACCAAACGAAGAAGCCGCCATCGGGACGCTTTGCAACTACATCACTGGGAAACTCTTGAGCGATCGCTTCTAACAACAAATTGCACTTATGCTTGTAGCAGGCAATTAACTCCTGAATGTGATTCTCTAATTTGCCTGTGGCACAATAGCGGGCAACGACATGACTGACAAATGGCCCCACCGGCCCCTCACTTTTGAACATTGCCAGCCGCTCAATAATCGCTGGATCGCCACAAGCCCATCCCAACCTGATACCGGGCGCAATAATTTTCGAGAAGGTACTCACATATAATACCCACCCTTCCTTGTCGAGGGTTGCCAAGGGGGGCACAATTTCCCCTTGGAAACGCAAATCGCTATAAGCATCGTCTTCCACCACCAGCACGCCATATTCAGCCGCTAATGCTACCAATTTTTGACGGCGAAATAACGGCATAGTAGTGCCTGTGGGATTGTGAAAGGTGGGGATGGTGTAAATAAACCGGGATCGGATGCCCTGCTTCTTCAAATCGCTCAATGTTACTTCTAGGGCATCTACATCCATCCCCAATTCATCCACAGGAATGGTAATTATGCGTGCGCCAGCTTGGACAAATCTCACAACTACTCCCAGAAAGGTTGGGCCTTCCACAATTACCACATCACCAGGTTCGACAAACACATCTGGTAGCAAGCCCAAAATCTGACCAGAACCATAGCCAATGATTAGGCGATCGCGATCGGTAGTGATTCCTTTAGCCTGCAAACGGAGGATAATTTGCTCGTATAGTTGAGCTGAAGGTGGGCCGTAATTGAGAGCGAGGGGAGCCTCTTCTGCCAGCACAGCAGCACTTGCAGTAGCCAAGTGAGCATGAGGAAAGAGAATTGGATCAGCTAGACCGTAAGTAAAGCTGACAGTGGTAATTTTGGTTAACTCTGTACTGTAGGTTGGTGGTGCGATGTTTCTAGCCCGTTCGGCGAACAAATCAGTAATTCGGTAAGCAGGGGTAGTGGCAGCCATAAAAAGTTTAAAATTGGAAGTCACAGTAGAGAACACACAAGAAAGCAATTAGCGAAAAGTCAGATTGGAGGAAGCCTTCAATCTGTTAGCGTAGCGTGGGAACAAGCATCACTTTTCAACAAAATGGGGGTCTTAAACTTTCGTTAGTCACCCAGAATTTATGGTGGATTCTAGCTGCTGACGGATGTATTCTTCCTTATAACATGGGCATTGGGGACAAGGGGAAAGACTTGTTGCAATGTTGCAAGTTCTCACAAGTCACCTTGTCACCTTGTCCCCTTGTCTCCCCTGCTTCCTCATCTCCCTCATCCCCCTCATCTTCCCCACTCCCCATTTATAAGCAATTAACTGCCAATATATTAAATATTCATCTAATTGCGTCACAATTAATACTGCCACCAAAATTCATTGATAAACTACAATCTCTTATAGGTCTACTGTAGTCAGGGACAGCCAATTGTGGCACCTTGAATCTTAGTGGCTAGAAGCACCTTGGAGCGGGAATAAAGGAACTTCCACTATGCTGATTTGCCCTCAGTGTAAATTTGAAAATCCCAATAGCAATAAATTCTGTCAAAGCTGTGGCATGTCCCTGACCCACAAGGTCTGTCCTGAATGCAGTACCGATGATGTACCTGTGAATGCACTACGTTGTCATAACTGTGGCACGGAATGTGGAACAGTGTTTTGGGCAATTATTGCTAAGGAAACGACTGCGAAAGCTTTGGGAGTAGAGGAAGATGTGGCAGAAAAGGGAGATGAGGGAGATGAGGGAGCAATATCTTCTTCATCTTCTCTATTCGCTAGTTCTCAGATTGCACCAGGCTCCTATTTAGACTCTCAAGAGCGCTATCAATTGTTAGATCCGCTACCTGCTCAAACGGAAACTGACACCATTACTGATGTTGGTGTGAGAGTTCTAGACTGCCAGCCGTATCAAATATCACCCATTGAGGCAATACTAGCAAGTCAACAATCAGATTTACTAACGCCATCAGTGGAAGCAAATAGAATTCCTCATCTTGCTAAACTTTATATTGCATTACAATACCAAGGTCAGCCGGGGATACCGCCGATTCACGATGCATGGCAGCAGGGAAATATGCAGATAGTCATAATCGAAGACCGCTCACATTGGCAGCTTTTACTCGATTTATGGCAAGAAGAAACCACAAGTTCGTTAAAAATTTTACACTGGTGTTATGAAATGACCCAACTTTGGGCGTTATTGGAACCAGTAGGTTGTCGTCAGAGCCTTTTAGATTTGTCGAACTTGCGATTGGATGAAGACCAAACGCTGGCACTACAAAGGTTGTATGTGGAATCATCCAATTCTTTGCCTGTCATCGAGTCGCCAGAAGATGCTGAAAGCGAAACATCTGCTATTCCAGAGCAACCGTTAACCATTCAAGCTTTAGGGCGGGTTTGGCAAGCGCTATTTAGGCAATCTCAACGCACTCAATTTGGCCCTGTAGTCCAACTGTTGGGGGATTTAGAGATAGGTAAGATTCAGACGATGGCACAATTGCGATCGCGTTTGGAGGAAATCTCTATTGAACTGGAAGCACTACCAAGCGCAACTTTACCCCCAATAAAGGAGAAAAATACTGCTGTGCCAATTATCCCACAATCAGATGAGCCAGAAAAATCAGAAAGCAAAATTGATGATATGCCAACTGTTGTGCTGGCGATGCAGTTAAGTAGCTTAGAAGATGCGGGACGCACAGATGTAGGGCGTCAACGTCATCATAATGAAGACTACTTTGGCATTGAAACCAAAATTCAAAAGCTGGAGTCGCCCAAAAGTCGAGTCTTGGAAGGGCATGGTTTGTATATTCTCTGTGATGGGATGGGTGGACATGCTGGCGGCGAGATAGCCAGTAAGTTAGGAGTCGACACCCTAAGGCAATACTTTCAAGAACACTGGATTACTAACCAACTGCCAACAGAAGATAGTATTCGTGAGGCAGTGTTTTTAGCTAATGAGGCGATTTACAAGCTCAATCAACAAGATGCCCGTTCTGGAGTTGGGCGCATGGGTACAACTCTGGTAATGCTCTTAATTCAAGATACTCAAGTAGCAGTTGCTCATGTGGGAGATAGCCGTCTCTATCGCTTGACACGCAAGCGGGGACTAGAACAAGTCACAGTAGATCACGAAGTTGGGCAACGGGAAATTACACGCGGAGTGGAAGCAAGCATAGCTTACGCCCGCCCAGATGCCTACCAACTCACCCAAGCTTTGGGGCCTCGTGACGAAAACTCGATTAATCCCGATGTGGATTTTTTTGAGATTAATGAAGATACTCTTCTGTTATTGGTATCGGACGGTCTATCAGATAATGATTTAATAGAAACCCATTGGCAGACTCACTTAGAACCCTTACTGAGTTCTGGCGTTAACTTAGAACAGGGCGTTATAGACTTAATTGATTTAGCGAACCAACACAATGGTCACGACAATATTACTGGTATACTTATTCGGGCAAAAGTACGCCCAAATCTGGAAAGTTAAAAAAAATGGGGGATGGGGCATAGGGCATGGGGCATGGGTAATAAGAAGAAAGAACAATCACCAATTCTCAATAGACATGTCAGCGAATTAACCTCAAAACCTTATAAATCAAGGGTTAAAAGTCAAGGTTTAAAAGCTAATTTACGGATAAGTTTAATGCCCAATGCCCAATCCCTAATCCTCTTAACTTGTAGGTTGTATTGTGGTTAGTCTGACTTTGTTAGAACCGCAACAGAAAACGCCCCTCCAGCAGTGGTGCTTTGAGAACTCTTCCATAATTCGGATTGGTCGAGCGGTAGATAATCATGTTGTTTTAACTGATAGTTTAGTTTCGCGTTATCATCTAGAACTGAGACACGATTCTGCCGACAATGGCGGTGGTTGGCGGCTGATTAGTCAGGGTACTAATGGGACTTTCCTCAACGGTGTCCTTGTAATTCAGAGTCCGTTACCAGATAATTCATTGTTGCAACTGGCACAGGGAGGCCCAATACTGAAATTCCAAATTCAGGATGTAACAGTACTGGAAAGTGGTGTGCGATCGCAACAGTTGCAAGAAACAGAAGAAAACGCCGTTGCAACACTGCATTCAGCCCAAGGTAGATACACTTGCACCCATGAAGGCAATTCCCCAAACAATCTCTTTTGCATCCACTGCGGCCAACCTCTCTCAGTACAACAGAAAATTCGCCATTATCAAGTGTTGCGAACTCTCGGACAAGGAGGTATGGGTACTACTTATCTCGCTTGGGATGCGGCTGGTCAAGTTGCGGGTATGCCACAATTGCTGGTGTTGAAGCAAATGAATGCTGATATGGTAAAAATTGCCAAAGCTCAAGAATTATTTGAGCGAGAGGCGTATACTCTCAAATCCCTTAACCATCCAGGAATTCCCAAGTATTACGACTTCTTTGTAGAAGACGGAAAAAAATACTTAGCAATGGAACTAATCCACGGACAAGATTTAGAGAGACGTGTCTATACTACTGGGCCAGTTACACCAAGCCAAGCGATCGCTTGGATGATCCAAACCTGCGATATCTTAGACTATCTTCATAGCCAAGAGCCGCCACTGATTCACCGCGATATTAAACCCGCCAACTTAATGGTGCGAAATTCAGTAAATCGCATAGTGGTGCTAGATTTTGGCGCAGTTAAGGAAATTGGCACAGCCCCCGGTACTCGGATTGGTGCAGAAGGTTACTGCGCTCCTGAGCAAGAACGAGGACAACCTTTAACTCAATCTGATTTGTATGCAATTGGGCCAACGTTGATTTTTCTGCTCACAGGCGAAAACCCTTTCAAGTATTACCGCCAACGAGGGCGAAACTTCAGATTTGATGTGGCAAAAGTTCCCACCATTAGTTCCCAATTAAGAGATATCATTGATCGCGTTACAGAACCATTACCACGCGATCGCTATCAAACTGCAAAGGAATTAGCTGGGGCGTTAGCTGGTTGCCAATAGGGAGGAGGACTGGGGACTGGGTATTAGGGAATAGGGACTGAGTGTTAGCAGTTAAAAGAATTATTTCCTAGTCCCCAGTCCCCAGTACCCATTCCCTATTCCTCATCCCAAGTCTCTACAGCTAGCAATTCACTAACTGGGTCTTGCATACTAAAGCCAAAGTCAAGCAGTTCCTGTTTCCAGTGCTGCCATTCATTACCGTAGAGCAAAGCGATTTTCCAGATGCTATCGCTTGGCTTGATAATGTTCGATTCTATGAGTGATTGCACATTGCGCTGCAATTTCACCATTGGGTGAATCACTTGCTGAGTCATAACCTCGATTGAATTCAGATTTTGTTGGTAAATACTTAATTAAAACTGCTTTCCATTCTGCAATTGTTGCTGGATCGTAGAGTGGTGTAATTTTGGTAAAGCTAGTCTTAACTTTTTAACTATACCATAACAAACTCTACTAAATTACTAGTAAATTCGCTTTTGTACGGTAATTACCACCACAAAACTCTAAATTCACCAAGTAGTCCTTAAACTTTTTGCAGAACCTGGGCAATGGTTCAGGGGATAAGGATTAAAGGCTAAAGGGGTAAAGGATGCTTTTGTTTCCCCTTTTCCTTTTAACCTTTAGCCGTCTTCTTTTTCGTTGTAACCTTTATCTATTGTAGACGGCGAGCAAAATAATTAGTCGTCTGGGAAGTTGCACTATGTAGTGTGACTGAGGACGACTGGTAAAATTTTATTTTGTTGAATCACGAAAAATATGTGTGCTTGTTGAATAACTATAGGACACGGGCTAGTTTGAAAGTTTTTGACTAACAGGTAAATTTGCAATTGAGTAGAAATATCTACTGTTTCTATTTATTTAAACGTTATTTACAATATCGCAAACATCTAACTTTAGGCTGAATAATCGCAAATCTTTATATAATCTTAATTTTCCGCCCAGTAAATAAGACTTGGAGAGCGATGCCTACGGCGGTAAACTACGCATAGCGAAATTGTCGGTACAGCATAAGCTCACCATAAAGCTTCCTTGTCTTCAGAGTCAGCATTTGAAGTTTGTATAAAACGCTTCTCGCCAAAATGATAACTTTTGTGAGATAGTGGGTATCTTAAAAATAGCAATAATGCTATTACCTAAGTATTTACCACAG
The DNA here is from genome assembly GCF_003113895.1 of Nostoc commune NIES-4072. Classification (NCBI taxonomy): domain Bacteria; kingdom Bacillati; phylum Cyanobacteriota; class Cyanophyceae; order Nostocales; family Nostocaceae; genus Nostoc; species Nostoc commune. Next base: position 2,526,677 of record NZ_BDUD01000001.1, read on the forward strand.
GATATATCGAAGTATGGCTAGTTCAGGGGAAGACTACCTAATTAACCGCAGCAAGCAAATTAAGCGGCGACAAAAGTTAGTAACAATAATCTCTATGGTCTCGTTCTTAAGTTCCATTGTGTTTTCGGCGGTTCCTTTAATTAGACAGGCAACTGAGCCATCCAAAACAGTAGTTCCATCTCCAGATTTTTCATTAGAACAAAAGGCGCGGAGTTTTGAGATGGTTTTAAAACGAGAACCAGAGAACGTAGTGGCCTTGGAAGGGTTGGTAAATGTGCGCTTAGGGTTAAAAGATATTCAGGGTGCTATTCAAGGTTTAGAGAGGCTAGTCAAGTTACGTCCTGATAGGCCGAGCTACAAGGTTTTATTAGAGCAACTGAAAAAAGCACAAGTCAACAGCAATTCTCAAACAAATAATCAGTCCAAACCTAATTAATACTCTTTACTTAAAAGGACGTTTCAAAAGTCCTCTTGTTGGCAGGAAAACATTTAAGTATACTATTCCTAAATCATTCGTGAAGAGTTAGATACCCAACTTATTTTATGAGAAGTTTGGTATCTGAAAAAAGTGAATTTTCACAACTATTTAAGACTGCTATTTATAATATTTTTATAAAAATATAGGACTACTATTTGATTTTTGAACAAAATTAGGTATTGTAGGGGAGGCAGTGCGTTGCGGTGAATCCAGCGCTGTAGGCGGGTTTCCCGCCGTAGGCGACTGGTGAACCCGTTGGGAGGTTCCCGACGCTCGATAGCGTAGCGTAAAGCCTGCGGCATGGCTTCGCTTAAAGCGACTGTGCGTAGCGTCTGACTCGCTTGCCGCCGACGCTATCCGTTGTAGCAACTGGCGTTGTGTTAGAACGAAGTTTGTAACGCACCATTATCAAGGGTTTGGTGCGTTACGCTGTCGCTAACACACCCTACGTATCTTTTCAGAAATCAAATCGGATTCCTATATTATATATTTTCTATAGAACATAAAGGAATTTGTCGTACTTGCTGATTGGCAACTATCTGTTTATTCTCATGTTCTAAGACAAATCTGGCATTAATACAAGGAATTAAACTTTGCCATCGGTTATCAGTCAAATCTCTTAATAAAGAAATTGTCAACTCCTCAGTTATATCTATTTCTTCTTGCATCATAAGATTCATAGCTATACTTTGCAATAATAAATCAGCTTCTTCTTGTACAATGCCATTGATATCGATCAGTAGAGTAATTTGCTTATGATTAGGATGGGATATGATTAATTGAATAAGATCCATCAATTCTAATCCTAATTGTTCTTCATCTGTTGACCAATCTGGAAAAACAATTATGTTAGTTTCTTTGAAATTCAAATCTGAAAATGAGGCTTTAATTAAGGCTATTTTTACAATTTCTGCCATTTTGAACCAAGAAAAATGTTTCGCCTGTTCTAAGCCTGCATTAATTAATAAGTTTCTGCAACTCGGTTTTTGCACTTCACATAAAGCATCAACCATGCCCTGAATATCATCATCTTTGACGTAAATTACAGCATCTCCTCCGGCTTCAGGTAAGGAGGCATTAGGAGTAGTAATTACAGGAGAACCACAAGCCATTGCCTCAATTACTGGCATTCCAAAACCTTCATATTGAGAAGGATAAACTAATGCCACTGCCCCAGCATAAGCTAATCTTAATTCTTCATCACTCAATTGTAATGCGTGAAAAGTACATCCCGCAGTATATTGTCGCCATTCAGAAGGTAATTGATTACCTGCACCAGTTGCTACTATATCGAAATTATGTTTGTTGCTTAATTGGGCAAATGCTTGAAAAAAGAGAATTGCGTTTTTATATCCTCCTAAGCCACTTAATAGAAAATAGGGTTTATTTATACCATATTTATATTTAAAAGCGTTTATTTCAACTTCAGAAGCAGGGCAAAAAAGAGAATCTACTCCACAATGGGCAACGGTAATTGATTCTAATGGTATATCTGAAAAAAATGTACTTAAGTCCTTAGCTGTGTTTTCTGATATAGCAATAAAAGCAGAGGCGTGTTGAATTCCGTTATGTTTTTCCCTCCACATCGGTTCATTTAAGTTGCCTCCTAATACTTCTGGTATCATGTCATAAGCCATAAATACAGAAGGGGTAGTAATAGGAGTAGTGTAGTAGCTTGAAATAAATAATTCTGCTCTTTCTTCATCGCAAATTTGCTGGAGAATCTGGCGATCGCCTTCAGTATTATTATAATTGTAAGCGTGAATAGTACGATAATTAATACCGTTAATTTTCGGTGCAGTATTAGCCCGATCTAAGACCAATATATGATCAGCAAATTTGGTGTTAGCCCATTGCTCCAAAAGGGATTTCCAAACTCTTGCAATCCCGGTTTTATAGAGTTGAAAAAATACCCCATCTACCAAAACTCTTGGCACTGATTGTTCATTTTCTTCATATTTTTGAGATTTAAGTTGTAACTCCTCCTTTTTAGTAAGTTTATTAATATCAGTAGTAGAGACTACGATCTTTTCCATTCTAGGCAATATTCCCTGAGCCAATTTAACTGCTTGAGCAACATTTGATATCCCTACTTGTTCGCAGTTAATAATTAATTGCCTTGAAGTTCCGTCTGAGGTAAAAATAAGTCCTTGGTATCCTTCTACATTAGTATTCAAATTAGTCAATTTATCAGGTATGTTCAAATTAGCAACAGAAATACCATGCTTTTGGGCTAGTGCCTCAATATCTTTTAATGTTATTTCATATGTACCCGGGTCTCTATTAATGTGTTGAATTACAAAATTTAATAAATTTTCTATATTTACCTCAAGTTCTGTATCAGATGGGAAAAATAATTCTTTAGTGCGAAGTTGTAAGTGTGCAAAACCTATCTCTTGATTGGTTGTGGGAATTAAAATAGGATGCACTTTTGAGCGATAATCTTCTTTTTCGTCTTTGAGAGCATCTTTCAAAGGTTCCGACTTGAAACTTTGGTAACATACTGATGCGCCTAAACTATATCCTGAACTGCCAATAATAGATATAGAACGGAAAGAATATAAATAGCTATCTGTAAAATAGGCATTAACAAGACCAGAATAAACATCTGGAGCTGTCGCCATAGTAGATGACATAAAGTATTTGCCATAAATCGACTTAATACGCTCTATTATTTTTCTATGGACAAAAGAATTGTAAACCATAGGCAAAAATTCATGAGATAGCTGATAGTTATAAAATTGTTTCAGTCTTTCTTTTGAATTCCACAACTCGGCATGAGATAACAAATTTAGCTGTAGTCTATTTCTTATCCAAGGTACGATTGCATTGGGCCAGCCATACGAGTATCGAGACCAAGAAAGAATATTAACGTTATACTCACTTATTAGCCTTGAAGCGAGTTCAAGCCCATCTGGCATTAAAGCATCATCATCTCCTAAAACAAAAATATATTCTCCAGTAGTGTAAGACAATCCCAATTCCCAATTTTCAGATATAGACAGTCTCTCATTAGCGCGAAAATATTTAATTCTTTCATCTTTAAATTCATGAACAACTTTATAGGTTTCTTCGCTGCTAAAGTTATCCATAATAATTAATTCAAAATTATAGTAATTTTGAATTAATACGCTGTCTATTGCGTAGGGTAAGGTTAAATGTCTTTCTCTGGTAGGTATAATAATAGAAAATAAGGGCTGATTCATGTTTTTACTCAATTATTTTATTTAAATTTTTCAAATACAAAATTAGTAGAATACCAAGATTATAAATATTTAATTATTTGACAGTTAATTTATCAAAAATTTATTTATATTTAATCATTTTTAGTAAAGTAGAATTAAGTTATTCTCAAGTTTGAGTATATCTTTAATTTGTATTTTTATACTTTCTTGAAACACACGAGATGAGATGAGAATTGGTTCATCTCTATTTTTTATATCATCAGGAGAAATGATGGGAATATCAAATATTGTTTTTCCTTGATAGCGATAATTAGAATCAATAAAAGCTGAAATTTTTGCTTGAGATAATCTGCTAGTTCCCATCAATCTCAATGTATGAGTGCCAGTTCCCCACACAAGAATAGAAGATGCTTTATCCACGACATCATTAATAATTTGATGGATACGCTCTTCAATTTTTTTAGATTGGGTAATATAGTTGGATAAGTCTATTTCTGTAAGTTCATCTTTAACTATAGAAGCTGGATTAACATTATCTATTTTTTTATAAATACCCGAAACTGACGGACAAATTGTATTAGGGCTTTGAGGATAATTTTCTTTCAACGAAAGCAACTCCAAAAACCCAAAACTTTTCATTAAATTAGACAGAGAAAATGGTGAAAAAAAGTTAATATGCTCCATACTAAATTGCTGAAATGGAGCATCTTGATACATAGAAAATTTGCTAGCATTGGGAACATCTATAAAAACTATTCCATCATCAGATAATATATTACTAAGTCTAGATAATGCCCTATCTATATCTCGAATATGTTCGAGCACACCACTCAATATAATGCAATTAAAAGGCTTTCCAGGAATTTCTATATCCCAAAGATTCCCTGTTTGTACAACAATTCTATACAACTTTGCAGCTAGGTCAGAACATACAGGAGAAGGATCTAAACCTTTGACATTTGTATACCCACTTTCTTTAAACAATGATAGAAGACGACCAGTAGCACAACCTAAGTCAAGTATTGAAGATTGTGTTGATAGAAGATATGGTTTAATAGTTTTTACGTATATCTGAAAACGCATCAGATCAAATCCTGATTCTTTACCGCCACTATCTTGATATTCATATTTCGACATTTGCTGATAATAAATATCAAATTCAGTCTGTTCAGGAATATCGTCAGCAAAACCGAAACCACAATTTTCACATACAACGACATCATAACCTGTTAATAAGCTACCCTCAGATAAGAGAGAGAATTTTTGTCTAAACAGGAACTTCTTATTCTGGCTATTACAGATGGGACAGTTGCGTTTGATGTTTTGAATCATGTTAATTATTATGTATAAATTTGTTTAAATTTTAATTTATTATATAAATCGTCATTAGCTGGTTAATTTATGTAAAATTAGTTCAGAATATTGATCAAGATTATCTTGCAAAGTATCAATATATTGACAGTTACCACAAGCTTTGTTTTTATGGCGTTCTTTTTGAAGGTGCATTTTTCTAAATTTTAATAATTCTTCTCCCAGCCAAATTGATTTTAAAGATTGCTGTTTGACATCACCAACTAAGGTACTATGAGACCAATCAACACAACAAACAGAAACAGTACCATCAAAATTAATTGTAAGCGTATAAAATGGAAAAGGACAGACTTCTTTAGATACCAAAGCTACACCATCAGGAGATTTATTAGGATTAGTACCTAGTGTAAAATCTTTAGATTCAGACATTGACCAACCCATTAAATTATCAATATTTATGGAAGTAGAAATTTCTGCAAAGTCATGATAAAATTTTTCTTTTTCATTGTCTGATAATCCGTAATCAACAATTTTTATATGAATTTTACAATTTTTGCGATTAGCATACAAATGAGCGATATTTTCTTTTAATTTGTCATAATCTAATTTAATTTTTGCAATTTTTTGATAACCTTCACTATTAACTGCTTCTATAGAAATACGAATTAAGTTTAAGCCTGTATCAATTAATTGATGATTGATATGGGGATTTAACAATGAACCATTTGTGGTTATCCAATATTCTTCTGCTACTTCTTTACTTTTGGCATAACGAATCATATCAGGAAGTTTTTTGTTCAGAAGTGGCTCGCCATCTTTGTAAAAATACAGTTTTTTTAATTTTGGCTCAAATTCTGATACATCATCAATTATTTTACAGAACAAATCATAGCCCATAATTCCTTTTGGGCGGTTTACTGATTTTAAAAGTTCTGGATCACCAGTGGGACAAAATTCACATCGAAAATTACAGACATTAGATGGATCTATTCTAAGGAGATAGGGTGAAGATAAAGGAATAACAGATTCCAGGGATTGTCTTTCTATTACTCTTATTGATGACATAGTTTTTTTAATTAGTTACAAGGGAATAAAAATTGATATAAAACATGATGGCAAAATTATTCCTTAATAGGAGGAACAATCATATTAGCCAAAAACTCCTCTCGCTCTAAAAAGGGCCACATATCTTCAAGCGGTTTAGAAACCATTGTGCCATCTGGATTGCTTATGGAAGTAATACGAGGAGCAGTAAATTGATTAGGTGATATAAGCACTTCACAAATAAAGGTTGAAGATGAATTTAATACCTCTATTATCTTTTGTCTAATTTCTCCATGATTAGCTATTTTGGTATAAGGAATATCAAAAGCTGCACTAAGTTTACTAAAATCAGGCAAGGTTAACCCACTATTAGGATTACTAGCAATATATCTGCCTTGAAAATAATTTTTTTGAGTATTTTGAATAGAAACATATCCATCGTTATTCAAAATAAAAAATTTAATAGGTAATTTTAATCTCCTGGCAGTTTCTAATTCCTGAACATTCATGATAAATCCGCCATCTCCATCAATACAAATGGTTTGTTTTCCTGCACTTGCTAAACAGCCTCCAATGGCAGATGCAATACCAAAACCCATAGATCCTAGTCCTTCGGTGTTAAAAATTCGCATTCCAGGCTTAACTCTAAACGCTTGCATGGTAATTTCACTACAAGCTCCCGAACTACCAGGAATCAATAAATCATCTTCTGACATCTCTTCAGATAAAACATCAATAAGAACGTAGTTATTAACTCTATCTGACTCTTCCCAATATTCGGGAAGGATTACAGGGTATTTAGCTTGCCAATCTTTGCAACGATTAAGCCAGCTACTACGATCTTGAGAGATAATTTTACCCTTGTGTTGCAAAAATTCTCTAATAAAATCACCTGCATCGGCACAGACAGGGACATCAATACACATCATCATTTTACTAATTTCATTAGAGTCAATATCAACAATAATTTTTTTAGCCCCTCGAGCAAAATTTTGATGATTGTATGCAGTTTGGCCAAAATCTAGCCTAGCTCCAATAGTTATTAATAAGTCAGAGTTTTGTTGAGTAAAGTTAGCTCCTCGCTGTCCGATTGCTCCAGGTCTACCGACAAATAACCAGTGAGATTCCGGCAAAAAATCAATGGTTTTCCATGTGGTGAGAACAGGAATTTGGAGGATCTCAATTAGCTGCAAGAAATCTTCTATTACTCCAGCTAATCTCACTCCATTACCCACTAAAATAGAGGGTCTTTTTGCCTGATTTAATAGACTAATAGTTTCACTAATCTGTTGTTGTAGTAAACTGCGATCAATTGGCTTTTCTACTTCCTGCTTCTCAAAGCCAACTAATTCAGTTTCTTCTATTTGGGCAGCTTGAATATCCAAGGGAATATCAATCCACACAGGCCCAGGTCTACCATTTTTAGCCAGGTAAACAGCTTTTTCTAGATGATAGCGGATGGTTTTGGAGTCTGTCACTACTACAGCATATTTAGTAATTGGTTTCACCATCTCTACGATATTTATCTCTTGAAACCCCATCTGCCGTACACCACGCGTACCTACTAAATCAGCAGTTTTAACTTGACCTGATATAAATAAACAAGGTGTAGAATCTAACCAAGCTCCAGCAACTCCAGTGAGAGTGTTGGTTCCCCCCGGCCCTGTGGTGACTAAAGCTACTCCTAAGTTGTTGGTGTACTGTCCATACGCTTCGGCTGCGATCGCGCAAGCTTGTTCATGAAGATTGCAAATATATTTTAATTGTTGACACCTACCTACAGAGTCTAGTAGGTGCATAGATCCTCCTCCGGGCAATAAAAAAATATGCTCTACACCCAAATTGGCAATAAACTGAATTACATAATCAGAAAGTTTGATCATCTTTATTAATCTCTACCCAAATTTGTCAAAGAATCAAGTATTTCTGTTCTCGTCATCGTAGAGTTATTCCAAGGTTGAGGCATTAAAAATGTCTTCATTCCTAATTTTTGGGCTGCTTGAATATGATTAGGATTATCATCAATCATTATTTGCCCCTGTTTCCACCAAGTTAAAAATGATTCTTTATCTTGATCATACTCAGGAATTAAATCACCAACTCGGTAGGAGGGAACAAAGGCAAAACACCGAATCCATTTACCAAAATACTTAATTACCCAATTTGCCATCAAAGATGCTGTTTTTATCGGTGTTGCTGTTAAGGCAATATGACGAAAATAACTGCCCGATTTTTTGAACCATTCTAATACTTCTGGCTCTGGTTTTAATTGAGATATTCCTCCTGATAACCGATAATCATCTAGACTGTTTAAATAATCTTCTTTCTGAATTCCTAGTATTAAATGAGGTGGATTTTGATTAAATTCTGTATATTTGATAGTACAAGTAGGATGAGAAACTAACCAAGACTGCTCCCACCACATCAGCATTAAATTATTTAATACGTCATCTACGTCCCAAACTATTGTTAACATTAGTAATACTTCCTTTAATCAGCTAATTAATCCAGTAAGTTAGTTGAGTTTTTCTGTCTTTTTTAGCTGCAATATTTGAATCTGTATAATAAGAATCATCTTGGTGATGAGTTGATGAAATTTCTTCTAATACTGCTCCATTTTCACTACTAAAAGTGTGTTTAGCACCTCTCTCTATAGTTACAATATTGCCTGCTGTGCATTTTTTATCTTCGCCATTAATAATTATATTGACATCGCCATACTGTACAATGAATGTTTCTTCTTTGACCTTGTGATATTGTTCTGGATGGCTCTGTCCAGGCAAAACTACAATTAATTTTTTACAGTATTCACGATTGATGTAATTAATGATCGTACAGCCAAATTGATAAAATTTTTCAATACCATAATGATGAGATATTTCAAATTCTAATTGTTGTGGTACAACTACTCTACTTTTTTTGAGCAGTTTTTTGACTTTTTGGATAATTTCGTATACTTGTTCTCTAATTTCTACTCTCCTAGTATTTACTGACATAATTGCTTGATTTATTGGGAAATTTTCTTCAGCGTAAAAATATGTATATTTAGACATATCATTAGCTGTGATTTGATTTTCTATAGTGGGAATTGCCAAAAAAGTATTGCTTAAATCAACTTTTTCGCCTTTTTTAATTGGATGTTTAGCAAATACTCCCCTTCTCAAAGAGAATAAACTATACTGTTCGGTTTGACTAAATTTTTGCCTTTGACCTACTACTCCGCACATATTTAAGGCCAATTGTACTGATTCTAACCATTTTTTTATTTGGGTAGTGTTGGCTGAATAATTGTTCAAAGATATAGTTTTTGTTGCTACACCAACGTGTTTCTCAAAAATAGTAGCTCCTTTAGCTATGGCGATTTTAACTGCTTCAATATTATCAGGGTCTTCGTGAGTAGAATAACCTATTTTAATTTGTGGATAACGTTGCTTTAATAATTCAATTTGATTCAATTGCAGATGATTATCTTTTGTGGGATATTCACCTACACAGTGCATTAGAGATATATCTTTTTCTCGATGTAAAAAGAAACTTACAACCTTATCAATTGCTTCTAACTCTACTCCGGCTGTAGAAGCAATAATGGGCTTATTAGTTTGAGCTATTCTTTCTAATAAAGGCCAATCTGTTAGAGAACAACTAGCTATTTTAATTATGTCAAAATTATGATCTTCTATTTTATTAACTGAATTTTCATCAAAGGGAGTACAAATTTTGATAAATCCTAATTTCTCCATTTCTTCTACTAACAATCTAAATTCTGTTTCTGTTAGTCTTGTATCGGAAAAACGCTTAATATATTTTAAATCAAATCTGTTTTGAAAATCAGGATGAATAAATGTATCTAAATCACGATATTGAAGTTTAAATCCAAATTGGAATATCTCTCTAAAATTTTCTTTTATTTCGCCAAATTGACGAATGATTTCTAAACCATGTTCTACAGAACCATTGTGATTATTTGCTATTTCTAATATAAACAATAGCCTCTTATCGATATTATTCATAATTTATCTCCGTTTGTGAATCCATAAATTTTTTTATCGACACTTTTAAGTCAATTTTTTGCTTTAATTCTAATTCTAAATAAGCTCTTTGAACCGAAGGTATATATCTTTCAGGAATTTGACCATCTAGTGGAGCTTCAGCTATGTAAATATCTGTGGTTGGTGAACATACTTCCGCCACCGTCTTAGCTAATTCACTAATGGATATTGCCTGATCTGAGCCAACATTATAGGGAAAACAACTTTTACCTTTAAATAAAATTTTCCATAACCAAATCATCAAATCTGATGCATATAAATACGATCTTAAGGGTGTTCCATCTCCTTTAATTTCAATATTTTTTCCTTCGATTGCATCTCGAATAAAATTACCAATAGCAAAATGAAGATTAAGGGGTAAATATGCTCCTATAAATGCAAAACATCGAGCAATTTTAGTTTCCATACCATATTGCTGATGATATAGTGTACAAAGTAATTCAGAAGCTCTTTTCCCTTCTCCATAACTGGATGATATATTACAAGGATCGGGAGAACCTTGATAGGTTTCAGGAATATGAGAGATTATATTAGGTTGTTTGCCATAAACTGCCCCTGAACTAGTTAATAAATATTTTTTTACTCCTGATACTTTCGCAAATTCTAAGGTTCTTCTTGTACCTTCTATGATTTCATTGAACATTTCTAATTGATGAGCTTGATATAACTTAGCGTTAGTGGAAGTTCCTGCATGAATTAAATGAGAAAACTCTCCTTTAGGAAATGAAAAGTTGCAGATATCCCCTTGATGAAATTTTAAAGCAGGGTGATTAAATAAATGAGGACATTTTTGTTTGAATCTCTCTGGATTTCTTGTTAGAATCACTGCTTGAGCAGACAATTTTAATTGCTCAACTATATAAGTAAAACTCTCTAGCAACCAACAGCCAAAAAAACCTGTTCCCCCGGTAATAAATATCCGCTTTTCATTCATTTCATCCCATAATAATTCTGTATGGATGAGAATATGTTGTAAATCCTCTATTAATATTTTGGTCATATTCCCTTTCGTCCACAGAATTTATATAGGTGTTTTACTATATATAAAAATATATTTTCATTTAAAGCAGGATATACTCCAACCCAAAAACTGTTATTCATTACATAATCAGTATTTATTAAATCCCCCACTGTTCGATACTTTAAGCCTTTATAGGCTGGCTGCTTAATTAAATTACCTCCAAACAATAGTCTTGTTGTTATTTTATTTTGTTCTAAATATTTCACCAATTCATAGCGATTAAACCCAGCATTTTCTTTGATTGAAATCAGAAAGCCAAACCAACTTGGTTCAGATTCATCGGTAGGCTTTGGTAAAATTAATACATCTTGTAAATCTACTAATTGTTGATATATAAAGTCAAAGTTTTGTCTTCTTTTATGCACAAATTGAGGCAATTTTTCTAATTGTGCCAAGCCGACCGCAGCTTGCATATCGGTCATTTTTAAGTTATAGCCAATATGGGAATAAGTATATTTATGATCATACCCAAAAGGTAATTCTCCTAATTGCCAACCAAATCTTTTATTACAAGTATTATCTACCCCAGGAGGACACCAACAACTCCTTCCCCAGTCTCTCAAGGATTCTAGGATTTTTTTTAATTTAGAATCATTAGTTAATACTGCTCCCCCTTCTCCCATAGTAATATGATGAGCAGGATAAAAACTTGCTGTGGCTATATGTCCAAATGTTCCTGTTTTTTGTCCTTGATATAAACTTCCTAATGCATCACAATTATCCTCTATTAACCATAAATTATGTTTTTGAGCAAATTCAGTTACTATCTTTAAATTAAATGGATTACCTAATGCATGAGCGATCATTATCCCACGAGTGCGCTCTGATAATGCTGCTTCTAATTGAGTGATATCTATGTTATAAGAGGGAATTTCTATATCTAAAAATACTGGGACTAATTGATTTTGAAAAATCGGATTTACTGTGGTAGGAAACCCCGCAGCCACAGTAATTATTTCATCTCCAGGTTTTAATCTTTTCTCTCCTAATTCTGGAGATGTTAATGCGGTTAATGCTAATAGATTAGCTGAGGAACCTGAGTTTACTAATAAACAGTGTTTAACCCCTATCCATTGGGCAAATTTTTCCTCAAATTCGGCTGCAAAACGTCCGGTTGTTAACCAAAAGTCTAGAGATGAATCTACTAAATACTGTAGTTCTTGTTGATCAAATACTTTCCCTGATACTGGTACAGGTGTTTCTCCTGGTATAAATTCACGTTGCGGAAATGCTTCTGAGTAATATTCTCCTACTAATTGGAGAATTTGCGATCGCAATAGTTGTTTTTTTTCCATTCATTTTTACTTTAAAATATGTTGATACCAATCAATGGTTTTTTCTAATCCTGTATCTAGATCAAAGGAGGGATACCAATTTAATATTTTTCTCGATTTTTGACTAGATAAATATTGATTTTTAATTTCATTACTTGCTTGATTTAAAATTTCTGGTTTCAAATCTGAGTTCATCAATGTTAATATTCTTTCTACTAGGTCTAAAACTGTTAATTTTATCTCTAAAGAAAAATTAAATGCTTCGCCAATCAATTCAGGGTGCTGTGATAAATTTTCTGCTAATAACATATAAGCTTTAACACCATCTTCTACATATAGATAATCTCTGACAAAACAACCATTAGATCTGATTATAGGAGCTTTTTCTTTTAAGATAGATTTAATAGTTCCTGGTACAATTCGACTCCAGTTTAAATCACCTCCACCATAAAAGTTACCACAACGGGCGATCGCTACTGGTAAATTATAAGTATGGGCATAAGTTTGAGTAATTAAATCAGCACAAGATTTACTTACATCGTAGGGATGTATACCTTTTAGAGGAGCATTTTCTTCATAAGGTAACTGTATCTGTTCCCCATAAGCTTTATCTGAAGATGCCACTATAATTTGTTTGACTGTAGAACTATGACGGCAAGCTTCAAGCAAACGCCAAGTACCAGCAATATTAGTTTCAAAAGTAGAAATAGGGTTACGATTAGCAACTCCTACGACGGTTTGAGCGGCTAAATGAATAACCGTATTAATTTCGTATTCTTCTAAAATTCTTTGTAACAGAACTTGATCACAAATATCACCTCTAATAACTTTAACTTTTTCTAAGGCTCGACTTTGTATCAAAAAACTTTGAGGAATCCAGTCTCGAACTAAACAAACAATCTCCGCACCAACGGTTAATAGATGTTTAACTAACCAACCACCAACCAATCCGGTTGCACCTGTAATAAAAATTGGTCTATCTTGCCAAAAATTAGAACTATTACTCATACTTAATTCCACACTTTCCAAGGGGGATTAACACTGTCCCATAAATCTTTTAATCTGTATTTGTCCCTTAAAGTATCCATACACTGCCAGAAATCATAATGACGATAAGCAGCTAATTGTCCTTCATTAGCTAGTTTTTCTAATAAGGCAACTTCTAATATTTCATCATCGCCCTTTAAATATTCAAAAATCTTAGGTTCAAAAATTAAAAACCCTCCATTAATCCAACCTTCTCCCATTTGAGGTTTTTCTAGAAATTCATCTACTAAATCGCCTTGAAATCTTAAACTCCCAAAACGGGCTGGAGGACGGACTGCGGTTACGGTTGCTAAACATTTATGAGATTTATGAAATTCTAATAATTCTTTAATGTTTAAATTAGCAACTCCATCACCATAAGTAACCATAAATGTTTCATTATCTAACCAAGGCTGTAATCTTTTGATTCTACCTGCTGTCATGGTGTCTAACCCTGTGTCCATGAGATGGAGAATCCAATCCTCGGCTGCATTATTATGAATATCTACATGACCATTTTGTAAATTAATAGTCATACTAGAATTTAGATTGTAATACTCCAAAAAATAGCGTTTAATATAATCGCCTTTATAGCCCAAAGCAATGTAAAAATCTTTATACCCATAATGAGCATAGATTTTCATAATATGCCAAAGTATAGGGCGACCACCAATTTCTACCATTGGTTTTGGGATGATTTCTGTTTCTTCTGCTAGACGAGTTCCTAATCCTCCAGCTAAAATTACAACTTTCATTTTGTTTTCTCTTTAGCCAATGGACATCATAATATAAAGGCAAATTACAATTGCCATCCGTATAAATACTGGGACACGAAAAATTATAAAATAAGAGCGAAAAGCAATAGACGCTCGAAAATATCAGCACAATTAAGAATTTGGCTGACTTTAGAAGAAGACAAAACATTGCAGAGTTAAGCCTTGCAGATAATGTACCTCGAAGGATTAGTGATAGCTTAACGTCACGTAGTATTTGTCAATAAGCAATAGTACTTAGAGTATTGCCGAAATCGGGGTTTTAACTTAAATTTTGAAGATGATTCTTTGTCTTTTCATGTCTGCTTTCAACTGCTTTATGCCTTAAAACCTAGCCAGATTCAGACTTTTATGAATTCAGCGTAAAACCCCATCCCAAAATGGGTGAGGATGTAAGAATTTCATTTGTTTGTGTTGAAAGAGCTGGTTTCTCAAGCCCTCACTAAAAGCTGATTAAATATCAAGATACCTCTGCCACATCTGCTCGTAAGCCTTTTCCATGTCACGGGTAAACTGCTTGGCATTCCATAGCGGTGCTGTGTGCCTTGATTGACGTAACTTCCAAGAAATTTGTTCTCGCAATTTTTCATCCTTACCCAAACGCACACCCCACTGTACATACTCTTCATCTGTCCAAGCAATACCTTCTGTAATCCCAGCATTCATCATCATGGTGTAACTATTGCGAGCGGCAAATTGCTGTCCAACTCTAGTTATTAATGGGATACCCATCCAGAGTGTTTCTAGCGTTGTCGTAGCTCCGTTGTAGGGAAAAGTATCTAATACAACATCAGCAATGGCTAAATTTGCTCTGTGGACAGACTCAGAAGGATCTAAGTCTAAAAATCGTAGACGTGAATACTCTACACCCTCTTCTTCTGCTAACTGCATAAAAAACTTCTGCACAGCTTCAGAATCTGCTATCCCTTTAATTAAAAAATAGCTATTAGGAACTTCCTTAATAATTCTCATTTGCAGCCGTGCTGTATCAGGATGGCGCTTAAATCCTCTTTGAGCGCTTAGAAAAACTACAGCATTACTAGGAATAGCTAGAGAGTCCCGTCGTAAAGTTGGTACACCGATTTCAAAACCATCCACCGCTATATAAGTTTGCGGTAATCGCCAGATTTTTTCTGTATAGTACTCCTGAGCAGAATCGGGCAAAACATAAGGGTCAGCAATAAAGTAATCAACTGCTGGTATACCCGAAGCATCCCAACCCAACCACGTTACTTGTACAGGTGCAGGTTTAAGCGCCATTATTTCACAAGTAACATCTAGAGTAATACTATCCAAATCGATTAAAATATCAATTTCATCTTCGTAGATTTTTTCAGCAATGTCATCACTATAAATTCCCCCTAGATAAGCTTGATTAAATTGCTGGACATACCATCCCTGCAATGAATCATCTACTTGTTTATAATTTATAAAATATCCATAAATATCAAACTGTTCACGGGTATGGTGTTGAATTAGCCACCTAGCTAACCAGCCAACTGAATGCCTAGATAAACAATGGGATAAATAGCCAATCTTTATTTGCTTATTTCTATTATGTAAAATACGTTGTTTATATTGCTGAACTTTTTCTGTAGCATATTCTTGCACATTAAGCTGACATAGTTGCGCCACTTGATTCTGAATTTCTCTATTTTTATGCGGATTATCTTGTAAGTAAGGTGCATAATAGTTAGCATTAAATAGACGCAATACTCTAGCTGATTCAAGATTTATAGGTTGTTCTTCGATTAAAGATTTTAGTAAAGATTCCTGCTCTAGGGAAACTGTACACGCTTCGTTCCAATAAGCAGGAGCTTCCATTAATCCTCGCTGTATTAGGTGTTTAGCAAAGACTTGATCGGTTAAACTCTTTGAAAGTGAGTAGCATAATTTAGCAATTTCTATTCCTTGAGAATAATTGTAATCTCTTAAATAAAAACTAGCGAGATGACGCAGAAGTTCTGTATTTTCAGGTTCCAGCCGTAAACATAGCTCAATCAATGATATTGCTACCTTAGGCTGCTGCATAGAATGGGCGATTTTAACTGCGGCTGGCAGCAAAATATTAATGAAAGATTGAGGCTCACTAACATGGGTTAGACAACATTTTGCAAACTCTAGGACAGAGGAATGCAAAGGGTCGTCATTGATGATACTCCCTAATACTTGCAACAATAACTCAATATCTATAATTGCTTCTGACTGAATTAACTCAATTACCTCTAGAGAAGTTAATTCATCACCAGTAAAAGTTTTTAGCTTGATAGATAGCTCAATCAAATAGAGAAGATTATTCACATATATAGGAGAAATTTCTCGTATATGTTGGCGAATTGCCCAAGCAACTGAATAATCTGCTAGTGTTTCTCTGCGTTCGGCTTCGGTTTGCAGAACCTTTATCAATTCTACAGTCCATTGCTCAACCTGTTGGACTTCTCCCTCCTCCATACCCAGCAGCCAAGTCATTTGCGCTTCTGCTTCTTGTCCCTGCAAGAGCAACATTAATCCTAAGTTCCAGTAGTGAGATTTCACTTCTGGCTCTGTTTCGATAGCTTGTTCATAGTAGCTAGCAGCTTGAGTATAGTTACCTTTAATAAAATATTGCTGGGCTTGCTGCTCTGATGGGGTGATGTCAGTAGGAATTTGCACAGAAGTCATAGTTAAGAATTTTCAGGATAGTACTAGTACTATTCCCAGAATTGAGAACAAAATTAAAGTGGGTAGTCTAAACTACCCACTTTACAAAGCTTGCAACTAAATATATCAATCCAGTTTTTACTTCGATGTCAACTCTGCAAAACTACTGGGACATGTTGGTAGTGATGGGGAAGTTGCTGTCGCTGTTGACGCTGATCCATTTACAGCAGTTGTTAGCTGACCAACATTGTTTGATTGACATAACACAGCTAGAGTAGTTGCTTCACTGGTAGATAATACTGTTGATTTAAGAACAACCCCTGCGTAGGATTTGAGAGGTGCTTTGCTAGATAAAGCATTATTGGTAACTAGAGTATCACTCCCGGTCACACTATAAACATAATTCTCAGTCTGGGTTCTAATACCAAGCCCTAACTGATCCATAACAGTAGTGAATGCTGCATTTTCCAAAAAGTATGCTTGTTGAGCGCGGTTCATAGAACCTGAGTACTGTTTAGCTTCTGACTGCTTACCTTTGTTAGCTTGGTTCAAGAAAGAAGGTAGTGCGATCGCAGACAAAATACCGATAATAATAATTACTACTAGTAATTCAATAAGTGTGAAACCTTCGTTTTCCTTTTTTTTGCCGATGATGTGTTGGAGAAACTTTGCTTTCAATTCGGTTTTCATAAGTGTTTTCCCTGGTATAGGAAGTGGTTGCGTGTTCTAGATATAACTTACCCAACTGCGATCGCTTTCCTATCACCTTGATAAAAAAAGTTTGGCGAAATTCGGTTACACAATCCAAAATCCTTGCATCTAAAAGCCCCTAGCCTAAACCAGGGGCTTTATTCCCAATTTCGTTTATGAGAATGCCTTACTCAAACTCAGGTGGCCACAATTCTGATACCGCCAGTTCCCAACCTGGTAGCAAGTCCGGTAGTGTAAGCATGTCTCCATTCTGCAATACCACCGGAGTTTGGTTTATTCGATAAACCGTTACTGTCAATTTGTCAGGGTCAATCAATATGCCAACTACAGACCCAAGTTGCAAAAATAGCTGAATCTTCTCTTCAAGTGGTTTAATTCTGTCGCTTTTAGATTTAATCTCAACCATCAAGTCTGGAACTAACTCTACAAAGTCGCGCTTGGTCTTTTTCAATCGGTCAGCGCGAACAAAAGACACGTCAGGGGCACGAAGGTTTCTTTTTTCCGAGTCGTCCTCTTCTATTCTAGGTAATATGAAGCCTGCGCTAGAGCCAGTTACTCGCCCTAGCTTGCGCGACATTACCCAAATATTCAAGAAGGTACTCAACCGAGTGCCAATTTCCTCTGACTCGTAATCTGATGGCCCCATAACTATGATTTTCCCTTCTACCAGCTCCATTTGCCATTCTGGATGCTCGGTTTGTAGCTCCTCTAAGTCTGTAATGGTGAAACACATAATATTACAGAAAATACTTTTATATATATCATAAGTACCTCTGGCGACGCCGATAGCGACGCGCAAAGCGAGTCCGCGAGCGTCATAGCCCGTCGCAGACATCGCTTACCATCTGGCGTAGCCAATCATAGTTTGTTATGCTATATTAAACGTAGTCGTTATGAGTTCGTATATTTTCATGGCTAACACAACAACAGAAAACTTGGTAATTATCGGTTCTGGCCCAGCAGGGTACACAGCAGCTATTTATGCTGGACGCGCTAACCTGAAACCCGTTGTATTTGAAGGTTTCCAAGCCGGGGGATTACCTGGTGGGCAATTAATGACAACGACGGAAGTCGAGAATTTTCCAGGGTTTCCCCAAGGGATTACCGGGCCGGAACTGATGGATCAGATGAAAGCGCAGGCGGAGCGCTGGGGGGCTGAACTATATACTGAAGATGTTATATCAGTTGACTTGAGTCAGCGTCCATTTACAGTGCGATCGCAAGAGAGGGAAATAAAAACCAATAGCATCGTTATTGCTACGGGTGCAACTGCAAAGCGTTTAGGTTTACCCAATGAACATGAATTTTGGAGTCGGGGTATTTCCGCTTGTGCAATTTGCGATGGTGCGACACCAATTTTCCACGGTGCAGAATTGGCTGTAATTGGTGCTGGTGACTCGGCGGCGGAAGAGTCAATTTACCTCACCAAATACGGCTCTAAGGTAAATATGTTAGTACGCACCGATAAAATGCGGGCTTCTAAAGCCATGCAAGACCGCGTTTTGAGTAACCCGAAAATCCAAGTGCATTGGAACACAGAAGCCGTGGATATCTTCGGTAATGGTCACATGGAAGGAGTGAAAGTCCGCAATACCAAAACTGGTGAAGAGAGCAAATTGCACGCTAAAGGTTTATTTTACGCCATTGGTCACACTCCCAACACCTCTTTATTTAAAGGTCAGTTAGAACTGGATGAGGTCGGTTACGTTGTCACTAAACCTGGTTCTGTAGAAACCAGTGTAGAAGGCGTTTTTGCTGCTGGCGACGTCCAAGATCATGAGTTTCGGCAAGCAATTACGGCTGCGGGTACTGGCTGTATGGCGGCGATGTTGGCAGAACGTTGGTTGTCGTCCACTGGCTTGATTCAAGAATTCCATCAACAGCCAGAAACAGCAGCTAATGAATTAGAACATCAGCCAGCCAAAAAGACTGAAGCCGAGGAAGAAGCTGGATTTAAATTGGATGCGACGCGCCATGAGGGAGGTTATGCTTTACGGAAATTGTTCCATGAAAGCGATCGCTTACTTCTTGTTAAATACGTCTCTCCTGGTTGTGGCCCTTGCCATACCCTGAAGCCGATTTTAAATAAAGTGGTGGATGAATTTGAAAGCATTATTCACTTTGTGGAAATTGACATCGACAAAGACCGAGATATTGCTGAAAATGCAGGTGTGACAGGAACACCAACGGTTCAATTGTTCAAAAATAAGGAACTGGTGCAGGAAGTAAAAGGTGTGAAGCAAAAGAGCGAATACCGCCAGTTGATTGAAAGTAATCTGTAGGGATTGGGGGCTGGGGACTGGGGACTGGGGGCTGGGGACTGGGGACTGGGGACTAGGGACTGGCGACTAGGGACTGGCGACTAGGGACTGAGGACTAGGAAATAATTCTTTTAACTGCTAATACCCAATCCCCAATCCCAATCCCCAATCCCCAATCCCCAATCCCAATCCCAATCCCAATCCCCAATCCCCAATCCCCAATCCCCAATCCCCAATCCCCAATCACTAATCACTCAGTCGAGTACCGTACTCTTCTTTACCCTGCTGTTGGGAACGAATAAAACGACAGTAACCGTTAAGACCTTTTTCAATCCGGTCTTTAAGCTGACTGACCCAGTTTAATTGTTCTGTATTGCAGTAGCCCAAGCTCTCAGCAATAATGAAAGCGCTTTTGGTTTCAGTCAATGAACCGCGAGCAATGTACATAAAACGCAATCTATCTAAATAGTGATAGCGTCCATAGCCCTCAGCTATGTTCAGTAAAACGCTGCAAGCTGCTCTTCGTAATTGATCGCTCAAATTGTAACGCTCACAACCCGGCAAACTATTTGCTAATCGATAAGCCGCTTTTAGCAGCTTGAGGCTATCTTGGTAGAAGTCTAAAGACTCAAAGCCTCTATCTTGCATATCATCCCAATCTAAAGTCCCTCAATTTTATGAGACATTTTTACCAAATACCCAGTCCCCAGTTCCCAATCCCCAGACCCTAATATGTAAAATAGTCAGCGTATCAAGCTTTGATCCAGGCGATCGCTTTATGGCCATTACAAAACGGCGACTACCGACATTTTTACAGTTTGGCAACAGTCTCAATCTTTCGCAAAAACTCATGCTCATCGGGTTAGCCATTACCCTATTTTTCATCTTCCTGGCATTCTTCGCTCCCGTATTCCAGGCTTGGGGATGGCTGCAAAACCCCAAAGATTTTCTTTCTAATCCAATTCACGAGCCACCCTCAGCTAAACATTGGTTTGGTACTAGTCGTTTGGGTTATGATGTGTTTTCCCGGACATTGTTCGGCGCTCAAGCTGCTTTGCAGGTGGTGATTTTGGCAACAGCGTTGAGTATGATTATCGGTGTGCCTTTGGGGATGCTGAGTGGTTATCTCGGCGGTAAATTGGATAAAGTGTTGCTGTTTATTATGGATAGCATCTACACTCTACCGGGACTACTGCTGTCTGTGACACTGGCGTTTGTAGTGGGGCGTGGAATATTAAATGCAGCGATCGCTATTAGCATTGCTTACATTCCCCAATATTACCGCGTCGTTCGCAACCACACCGTGAGCGTGAAAACTGAAGTGTTCATCGAAGCTGCTCAAGCAATGGGCGCTTCCACTTGGGTTGTGCTTTCTCGTTATTTATTTTTCAACGTCATTCAAAGCGTACCCGTCCTATTTACACTCAACGCTGCTGATGCAATTTTGGTGTTGGGCGGTTTGGGTTTTTTGGGGCTAGGACTTCCCGAAGAAGTGGCAGAATGGGGACATGATTTAAAACAAGCCTTAGAAGCTCTACCTACTGGCATTTGGTGGACTACACTTTTCCCTGGTTTAACCATGACATTCATGGTGGTAGGGTTATCACTACTTGGTGAAGGGTTAAATGAATTTGTCAATCCCCGTTTACGAAGAGAAAATAGAATCCGAAAGTAGTCATTGGTCATTAGTCATTAGTCATTAGCAAAGGACAATTGACAAAGGACAAAGGACAAATAAACAATAGAGAGATTTGTATGAAAGATAATTTAACGTTAATTGCTGCTGCTACAGGCGGGTTTATCCTTTCCGTTGCTCTTGCTGGTATCTTAAGAGGTGCGCCAGTTACAGGTTGGCAAGAGCAATCGAGTTTCCGCAGCACAACTTTTGCTAATTTACAAAAATCAGAGTTGAAAGCTGCGCGTCTTCTCCCAAGCAAAGACACTGCGCCAACAGATCGAGGATGAAAACAACTCACGCCCAATAATAGGGAATAAGGAATAACTGTTCACCAATGCCCCATGCCCAATGACAAATGACTAATGACTAATGACTAATGACTAATGACAAAATTCAACTAATTGGCATTGATGTGGGGGGAACGGCAATTAAGCTGGGGCGTTTTGCAGCTGATGGTACTTGTCTCTTATCTTTGACTGTGGCATCTCCCCAGCCGACGACACCGGAGGCTGTCTTGGCGGCGCTCGTAGATGCGATCGCTCAAATTGATCCAGATAATCAAGCTGTTGCTATTGGTGTTGGAACTCCTGGCCCATCCGATGCAGCAAGACGCATTGCCAAAATCGCCATTAACTTACCTGGATGGGTCGATGTGCCTTTAGCAGACTGGTTAGAAGCAAAAACTGGCAAACCGACTGCGATCGCTAATGATGCTAATTGCGCTCTTTTAGGAGAAGCTTGGCTGGGAGCCGGTCGCCATTTTCAAAATCTGATTCTGCTAACTTTAGGTACTGGGGTTGGTGGCGCAATTATCCTTGATGGCAAACTATTTGTTGGACATCAAGGAGCTGCCGGGGAATTGGGTTTAATTTCATTAAATCCTGATGGCCCAATTTGTAATAGTGGCAATCAAGGCTCTTTAGAACAATATGCTTGTGCTACTGCAATTCGCCGTCGCACTCTCAAGGAACCCGTCGAATTGGGTTTTCTTGCCCAACAAGGAGATACCGCAGCATTGACTTTTTGGCAAGAATATGGTAAGTATTTGGGGATTGGTTTGACGAGTTTAATTTATGTACTCACACCGCAAGCGATCGTTATTGGTGGCGGTATAAGTGGCAGCTTTGAATTTTTTATACCAGCAGTGAAGGCAGAAATTGAGAAGCGAGTTCAGCCTTTATCACGCGTGGGTTTACAAATATTGCCAGCAGAGTTAGGTAATTTTGCAGGGATAGTGGGTGCGGCAAAGTTGGCATGGGAACACTATTCGGAATTTTAGCTAAAACAATTAGGACTTACGCACGGGTAACGGAAAACGTAGACGCAAAGCGGCTTGCCGCAGGCTACCACAGAAGGCGCAGAGAAGCCAGTGCACCCTTGCGGTTCCCCGACTTTAAGGGACTTCCAACTAAAAAAATATACAATCGCTTTGGTGAGCAGGGGAGGCAGGGGAAGCAGGGGAAGCAGGGGAGGAAGAATCTGACAATCATCTTCGCTCAGAAAATTGAATAATTTAATTTCTGGAAGTCCCTAAGCAAATGATGCGTCACGCAAGAATGAGAGTTTGAAAGGGTTTTTGCGTAAGTCCTAACAATAAGGAATTTCCAAGAAATAAATTATCCAAATAAACTAACCTTATTAGGCTCAGAGAATACAGAGATAGGAGAAATATAGAAAATTTTTGCGTGAGTTTTGGGATATTTTTTATTTGGAAGCCCCTAAAGTTGCCCCACATCTCATCCGTCGGGGGAGTGTAAGGCAACTTTATTGTGTTGAATGTGGCTTTCAGCTACGTTCCCCCATCCCGCAATACGCTTCGGTTAACGTTTTCATATTTTGAAGATCCCCCGACTCTCGTTAAAAAGGCTTACTTCTAACCCTCTTTTATCCCTAATTTATCGGGTTCGCAGTAGGCGGAGGGATCTTAACCGAACCGTATTGCCCCAGCCCGAACTTGTGAAAAAGTTCTCAACTTGTGTAGTGCATACTACCAAAAGCCATTCAGAGCAACACTTTTAGGCTACTTGGCACTAGATAACAGTTTCTCTAGGTTTAGCCCCTATACGAGATTGACAAAGTTCCCGTTCACGGCTGAGGCATCCGTCAACGCTATGCCTGAATCAAAGATGCCGTTTCCTCTTGCCAAATAGACTTCAGCATCACGAACACCATCGACCCATGCACCTTTTTCTTGGCGGATGAAGTCGCTTAAGCCGTCGCCATTGTAATCTCCTGCAATCAGATTCACAAAGTTGCCGTTGACTGCTGAGGCATCCGTCAACGCTAGCCCCGGATTAAAAGTACCGTCTCCTCTGGACAGATAGACTTCAGCATCACGAACACCATCGACCCATGCACCTTTTTCTTGGCGGATGAAGTCGCTGAAACCATCGCCATTGTAGTCTCCTGCAATCAGATTCACAAAGTTCCCGTTCACTGCTGAGGCATCCGTCAACGCTATGCCTGAATTAAAAGTACCGTCTCCTCTGGACAGATAGACTTCAGCATCACGAACACCATCGACCCATGCACCTTTTTCTTGGCGGATGAAGTCGCTAAAACCATCGCCATTGTAGTCTCCTGCAATTAGATTCACAAAGTTCCCGTTGACTGCTGAGGTATCCGTCAACGCTAGCCCCGGATTAAAAGTACCGTCTCCTCTGGACAGATAGACTTCAGCATCACGAACACCATCGACCCATGCACCTTTTTCTTGGCGGATGAAGTCGCTGAAACCGTCGCCATTGTAATCTCCTGCAATTAGATTCACAAAATTCCCGTTCACCGCAGAGGCATCCGTCAACGCTAGCCCCGGATTAAAAGTACCGTCTCCTCTAGACAGATAGACTTCAGCATCACGAACACCATCGACCCATGTACCTTTTTCTTGGCGGATAAAGTCGCTTAAGCCGTCGCCATTGTAGTCTCCTGCAATCAGATTCACAAAGTTGCCGTTGACTGCTGAGGTATCCGTCAACGCTAGTCCCGGATTAAAAGTACCGTCTCCTCTAGACAGATAGACTTCAGCATCACGAACACCATCGACCCATGTACCTTTTTCTTGGCGGATAAAATCGCTTAAACCGTCGCCATTAAAGTCAATTTTCTGTTGCATAGCTGTTTTTCTTAATTAAGACACTACCAATACCAAACTTGCACATAGTAATATTGCAAGATAAAGCTATAGCAATCCATTTGATTTTTAAAAAAGTCTGTCTAAGTATGTTTAAAGTGCATTACGTTTTCTTAATACACCCTACGTCTATTTCAAAAATCAAATAGGAGTCCTATATATAGAACTACAGCTGAGTTTTAGGGATTATGCAATCGGTTACAAACTTTTACATTCAGTAGATTACAAATTTTCGGAAACTGACGATAAAATAGGGGTTTGTGCGATCGCTAGTCAGGATGTAAAGAGCATTTTTGTAAAAGCGATCGCTCCTTTTTAAGGATATATTCTGGTTCTTCAGTACCAGTTATGCCAAATTATTAGTTAAACATCAACAATTGACTTAAAAAATAAGGTTAAAAGCTAAAATCATTGAGTAAATCATAAAATGTTAATTATCTTGAAAAATAAGGTTTTTAGGGTTTTATCAAAGTAATTTAGCATAACAAGTACGAAGAGCCTATGTTCTTTGATTTTTGCGATTAAACAATATTCACGATTTAAAATTATGGTTCAAACAATCCCAGCTAGAGACATCAGTCTTTACGACTTAGAAGAAAAATTTGGTTTGCAACTAGCCACAGACACCAACTTTTTTCCAGAATGGACAGAAAATTTACCCACTCTGACTGATGCCCAAAAGCAAGCGATCGCACGAGTAAAAAGTAACTATTTAAATTTGAGTAAGCACCGTCTGATGTCAGAAGAGACGGTAAAAATGGTAGTGCTATCTCCTTTACTCGATTTAGCTGGGTTTTATCAACTTCCTTTTGAAATCGAAACCGAGACTTCTGTTGAGATTTCTGCTGAAGACGAAAGTTTTATCGTTAAAGGAAACATTGATGTTCTTGTTATCCAAAAACGTTTTTGGGTACTTATCATCGAATCTAAAAGCAGTAAATTTGATGTGATGACAGCCCTACCTCAAGCACTCACTTATATGCTTGATTGTCCAAATCCTGCACAACCAACTTTTGGTTTACTAATCAACGGTAGGGAATTTGTTTTTGTCAAATTGATTCAACAAGAACATCCTTGGTATGCCCGATCTGATGCGCTATCAATTGAACGTGATGCAGAACTACAGCAAGTACTCAGTGTATTGAAGCGCGTTGGAGAATTATTCGTAATTCGTAATTCGTAATTTGTAATACTAAGACAAAGAATATCCAGTTGCTTTCTTAACGTATTTTACAACTTTTTCATAAGATTCAGGATTACTCACAGGGTTGATGATGATGGGGATAGTGCCATCTGGCAACCAAAAAGTTATCCTGCCATTCGGTTCATGACAAAAAGAACTGATGCAGTTGAGATTAATTACATATTCGTTTTTATCGTAATAGATTTTTACCCAGTGGGCATGATCTAATTCCAATCCAATCACACATTCTAAATAATAGAGAATTTTTTGATAATCTTCCAAGTTACTTTGCGGGTTAATCACTATCGGTATGGCACTATCGGGTAACCAAAAAGTAACCCTACCGTTCAGTTCATAACAAAAAGCATGGACACGTTCAAAATTAACTACATATTCTCTCCTTTCGTAAAGGATTTTCACCCAGTACGCCACAACATCTCCCCAAGTCCGAAATTTACAAATGATGCACCCTGTATATCCAAATCTACTGTAGCCTTAAGTTAATGTTGCAATTAATTATGAATTGTTATGAAACCTCCAATGGTGTTGGTGTACCTAAAGTTGAAAGAGAAAGAGCGATCGCTGCTTGAATAAATCCTTTAAATAAAGGATGAGGGCTACTGGGGCGCGATTGAAATTCTGGATGAAATTGGCAAGCAAGAAAGAATGGGTGCTTGGGTAATTCCACAATTTCAACTAAGAGTCCATCAGGAGAAGTACCACTGATTACATAGCCAGACTTTAACAACAAATCGCGGTAAGAATTGTTGAACTCATACCGATGTCGATGTCGTTCATAAATCACATCTTCTTGATAAAGCTTGAAAGCTAGTGTATCAGGAAGAACACGACAAGGATATAGCCCTAAGCGCATTGTACCCCCTAAATCGACTACTTCCTGCTGTCCTGGCAATAAATTAATTACCGGATCGGATGTATGAGGGTCAAATTCAGCACTATTAGCACCTGTTAATCCCCCTACGTGCCGGGCCCATTCTATTACAGAACATTGCATCCCCAGGCATAAACCCAAAAAGGGAATTTGGCGATCGCGGGCGTATTTAATGGCGGCAATTTTACCATCCACCCCCCGAACCCCAAAACCTCCTGGCACAACTATGCCATCGACACCTTCAAGATAAGTTTCGGGCGGTTGGGTTTCCAAATTTTCTGAATTTATCCAACGCAGGCGCAGTTTGCCATAAGTGGAAATTGCCGCATGGTTTAATGCTTCTACTACAGATAGGTAAGCATCACTTAACTGCACATATTTACCGACAATGGCAATTTCTAGCTCATGCTTGGGACTATGTAACCGTTGTACCAAGGTTTGCCACTGCGTCAAATCTGGTTTACGCTGTTCCATTTGCAGCAAGTTCAGCACTTGTTCTGCCATTCCTTCCCGTTCTAGATTCAGGGGCACTTCATAGATACTTTTGGCATCTTGGGAGGTGATGACGCATTCTTCCGGCACATCGCAAAATCCAGACAATTTCTGTTTTAATCCCTTGGGTAAGGGGCGATCGCTCCGACAAACTAAAATATCTGGTTGAATGCCAATGGATCTGAGTTCTTTAACTGAATGCTGTGTTGGCTTCGTTTTCATTTCACCCGCAGAAGCAATCCACGGTACTAGCGTTACGTGCATATACAGCACATTTTGCCTTCCTACCTCTTTGCGGAACTGGCGAATTGCTTCCAAAAACGGCAGTGATTCAATATCTCCCACCGTACCGCCAATTTCTGTAATTACGACAGATGGATTTGTACTTTTGGCAACTCGCAGAATCCGTTCTTTTATTTCATTAGTAATATGAGGGATAACCTGGACAGTGCCGCCATTGTAGTCTCCGCGCCGCTCTTTATTGATAACTGCCTGGTAAATCGAGCCAGTAGTTACACAATTTAACCGCGACATCGAAGTATCGGTAAAGCGTTCGTAATGTCCCAAGTCCAAATCTGTTTCTGCACCATCCTGGGTAACAAATACTTCCCCATGCTGAAAGGGACTCATTGTGCCAGGATCGATATTGATATAAGGGTCAAGTTTGAGAATCGACACGGAATATTCGCGCGACTTGAGCAAACGCCCTAGACTTGCTGCTACAATGCCCTTACCAATACTGGAAACTACGCCCCCAGTTACAAAAATAAACTTAGTCATACTAGTTTGAATTTTTAACAACTTCTAAAAATACATCCCGCCATTGTGCCACAGTTGTTGTGGTGTAATCTTCTGTGATTGAGCTTGTGAAAAACCTTTTAGGATTAGTAATATTAGGCTGTATTGTCACCTCCTCTGTAGCACTGGCAGAGCCATCTCTTAAAGTCGTTTTTCCCCAAACAAGCTACCAGACGAGTTCCCAAAAAATCTTCTTTCTGGGGACTGCACCACCAGATGGTCAGGTTTTGATCAATAGTAAGCCAATTACCCGCAGCAAAGCTGGTCATTTTTCCCCTAGTTTCCCCTTGCAGTTGGGGGAAAATCTTTTTACTGTGCGTCACGACAATCAAGAACTCCAGATTAAAGTGACAAGGCTTCCCACTGATCCTGAGCTACCACAGGGGTTAGCCTTTGCTAAAGATTCCCTGACTCCCGCAGTTGACATTGCCAGACTACCGGGAGAGCTAATTTGTTTTAGCGCCATCGCACCCCCTAACGCTAGCGTATCTGTCAAGTTGGCTAATCAAATTATTGCCCTTCCACCACAACCTCAACAGGCACAGCTACCAAGTAATTTGGCAGCTTTGACAGGGCAAAATCAGCCTTATGCCCAGTCTAGCGTAGGCAATTATAAAGGTTGCACCACAGTGGCAACAGCCGCCGATTTGGGACAACCTCAGTTTCAACTGACGCTCAATGGCAAGACGATAACTCAACCAGGGACTGGTAAAATTCAAATCCTTTCAAGAGCAGAGTTGCCAGTTTCTGAGGTTACAGTAGAGTCAGGCGTGGCTCGCACTGGCCCAAGCACCGATTATTCTCGACTTACACCACTGCCCAAAGGCACACGCGCAACAGTAACAGGTAGGGAAGGTGAATGGTTGCGCCTAGACTATGGCGCTTGGATTAATAGTAAAGAAACCCGCATTCTCCCTGGTGCAGTTCCGCCACAGACAATAATTCGCAGTGTCGGATACCGTCAACTCCCTGGTGCGACAGAGATAGTTTTCCCCTTACAAGTTCCCGTACCTGTGAGCGTGCAACAAAGTGAGGGTGCTTTCGCTCTCACTCTCTACAATACCACTGCCCAAACGGACATTATTCGTCTGGATGATGACCCTCTAATTTCTCGCCTAGATTGGCAACAGGAGGCTCCAGAACAAGTAAAATACACCTTTAACCTCAAAAAAGCTCAACAGTGGGGATATAAGTTAAGATACGACGGTACAACCCTGGTTTTAGCTTTGCGTCATCCGCCGAAAATTGGTAACACAAGACGCAAGCCTTTAGCTAATTTCAAGATTGTACTAGATCCAGGGCATGGAGGTAAAGAAACTGGTGCCAGTGGGCCAACTGGATATTTAGAAAAAGATTTAAATTTGGTGGTATCCAAGTTGCTGCGGGATGATTTGGTGGAGCGAGGAGCAACGGTAGTGATGACACGGGAGGACGATCGCGAACTTTCTCTAGCAGAACGTCAAGCAATTATCAGTCAAGAAGAACCTGCGATCGCTATTTCGATACATCACAATTCCTTACCCGATGATGGCGATGCCGAAAAAACTAAGGGATTCGCCGCTTTTTGGTATCAACCCCAAGCCCATAACCTGGCAATGTTTTTACAGAAGTATGTAGTTAAAAAAATCGGCAAACCTTCTTATGGTGTGTTTTGGGATAACCTGGCGCTGACACGTCCAACTGCTGCACCATCAGTGTTGCTGGAATTGGGTTTTATGAGCAATCCCGATGAATTTGAGCAGATAGTCAACCCAGAGGTACAGAAAAAAACGGCAAATGCGATCGCTCAGGGAATTACTGAGTGGTTTAGGAGTGTGAGATAAATTTTGAGGTACAACACTAGTTCTTTATGATATTTGGTGGAGTGCGATCGCTCTTTGTTCAAACTTTGTGACTTTTATAGTGCGATCGTCAAAACCATTCCTATTGTATCAATTAAGTAAAATGAAACTTCAGTAGTTCCTCAGAGGTGTCCGATCACTATGCTTGAGCGGCGCCGTCAACTTCAACAACAAATTGCTCAACTTCCAGATGACCAACTAACTTCAGGTTGAGCAATATCTAGCATTTCTTGGTTTTCAGAAAACAGTTGCATCTCCATCAGAAGTCACCAAATCACCTTCCACGCTTGAGTGTTGCTAAAAAATGGATAAAGTCGAGTTTAGAAGAAACGATTCTTCGGCTCTTGCATAATTCCTCAATAAACCTCTGTTAAATGCAAGAGCGTTGCCTCAATAACACTCCTAAACCGAAACCAAAAATTTAAGTGAGTATCAAAATTAGTGTACTAAAGTATACCGCAAGTATCAACCTTGAGGCGGATTTTAGTGCCCGAAAATAGCACTTATAGCAAATTGACAACTGAAGTTACTGAAAAAATTGATTGAAATAGTAAAAGTTATGGCAAATATAATTGGAACCAAGGGTAATGATACGCTAGTCGGCAGCGAGTTAGCGGACACGATTAATGGTCTTGCAGGCAACGATACCATCACAGCTACTAATGGCAACGACACTTTGACTGGTGGTGGCGGCAAGGATAAGTTTAAAATCGTTGACGTGTTCAACGGCACTGATACTATCACCGATTTCGGTGGCGTCGGTAAAGGAACAAACCCAACAGCAGCAGTCATTGCCGAAGTAGACACCCTAAAATTCGACGGCTATGACTTCTTTCGTGCCGAAAATTTGCTGCTTACCCAGAATGGCAACAATTTAGAAATTGCGTTTGAAGGGGTAAATGAAACCATAGTCATTCTGCAAAACTTCAAATTAGAAAACTTGGAGAACCAGAAAGCAACTGGAGCAACACCAGCGATTGGCAATATCCTGTTTAATGGGCAAACTAGTATCACCGACAGCTTTGATGTTTTTGATGCCAACTCCACCGAAACTAAGCTGGGCAGGAAAAACACGGTAACCTTCCTCAATGACCTATCCAACAAAATTACGGGTTTAGACGACTCAAATGATGTGGTTAATGGTCAGGGCGGTAATGACAAAATCGACGGCAAAAGTGGTAACGACTTGCTGCGGGGTGGTACGGGAAATGATACTCTCATTGGTGGTGCAGGGAAAGATACCCTAATTGGTGGTATGGGCAATAACTCCCTCGTTGGTGGTACTGGTGACGATGTCTTGAATGCTGAGGATTCAACAGGCAATAGTACCCTCAACGGTGGTGCTGGTAAAGATTACTTGAGTGTTGAGGGTTCAACAGGCGATAACCTGCTTTTTGGTGGAGACGGCAATGACACCTTTTCTTTGAGGGCTTCATCTACTGCCCCCTCTTTCTTAGTAACTCAAACGGTAGATGGAGGGAAAGGTGATGATTTTTTACAAGCCTATTATACCAATGCTACGGGGAGAATGACTTCGACATTCAATGCAACCACTAACATTGGTTCGATTACAGCAGGCACGAATCAGGTTAACTACAAAAATATCGAACGATTAGATATTAGAGGTACTATCTACAATGACTTGATTGTGGGGACTAATGGCAACGATTTTCTCTGTGGGGGCAGTAGTGGCAATGATCCAAGTTATGGTAATGATACAATTTTTGGCGGTGAAGGTAACGATTACTTGAGTGTTGATTATTCAACAAGCGATAACATCCTCAACGGTGGCGTTGGTAACGATCAATTGAGTGCTACCTCTTCAACAGGTAATAACCTGCTCTCTGGGGACGATGGCAATGATTTTCTCTCCACTTCTGGGACTCACATCGACTACGACGGGGGAAATACCAATGCCACCTCTGGCAATAACACCCTCAACGGTGGTGCTGGTGATGATAATTTAAGTGCTGATTATTCAACAGGCGATAACCTACTCTCTGGAGGCGATGGCAATGATTCTCTTAGTGCCTCTAGCTACCCTTCTGATAGGTACGGTTTTGACACCTCTGGCAATAACACCCTCGACGGTGGTGCTGGTGACGATACTTTAATTGCTAACTATTCAACAGGCGATAACCTGTTGTTTGGAGGCGATGGCAATGATTCTCTCTTTATCTCTAGCTACTATGACTATTCTGGAAGGTTTGATGGCGGGTTTGGCAATAACCTACTCTCTGGAGGCGATGGCAATGATTCCTTCTCTTTGGTTCTATATACTTCCCCGTCTGACTTAGTAACTCAAACAGTAGATGGAGGGACAGGTGACGATTTATTAGAAGTCTCGTATATCTATGCTACTGGGGGAATTACTTCGACATTCAATGCTGCTACTAACACTGGCTCAATTACAGCAGGCAAGAATCAGGTTAATTACAAGAATATCGAACAATTAAATATCTCAGGTACAGAATACGATGACTTAATTGTGGGGAGCAATGGTAATGATACGATAAATGCGGGCGTTAGTGGAAATGATACAATAGATGGCGGCGCTGGTGACGATTACTTATCGTTCTCTTACTATAGTGCAACCCAGAGCATCACTTCGACATTCGATGCTGCTACTAACACTGGCTCGATCACAGCAGGCACGAGTCAGGTTAGTTACAAGAATATCGAAGGATTAAATATTTATGGTACAGACTACGACGACTTGATTGTGGGGAGCAATGGCAACGATTCACTCCACGGGGGCAATAGCGGCAACGATACCATCGATGGAGGGATAGGTGACGATTTGTTGTCGTTGTATAATTATACTACTAGCGACGGAATTACTTCGGCATTCGATGCTGCTACTAACACTGGCTCGATCACAGCAGGCACGAGTCACGTTACTTATAAGAATATCGAACAATTAAATATCTCAGGTACAGAATACGATGATTCTATAGTGGGGAGCAATGGCAACGATACGATAAATGGGGCAGGTGGAAATAATACAATTTTCGGCGGTGCAGGTAAGGATTACTTGAGTGCTAACTATTCATCAGGGAATAATCTGCTCTCTGGCGACGATGGAAATGATTCTCTTAATATCTCTGGTGACTACAACGACTACCGAGGCGAGTTTTATCTTGATGCTGTTTCTGGCAATAATACCCTCAATGGTGGCACTGGTGATGATAACTTAGTTACAAACTATTCATCAGGGAATAACCTACTCTCTGGGGGCGATGGGAATGATTCTCTTAATGCCTCTGGTTCAGCCTCCTTATACTCCTCATACGGAGTTTATACTGTTTCTGGCAATAACACGCTCAACGGTGGTGCTGGTAACGATCGCTTGATTGTTGACTATTCAACAGGCGATAATCTCCTCTCTGGTGGCGATGGCAATGATTATCTTACAGCTTTTGGTGCGTCTGGTAAGAACACACTTACAGGTGGTAATGGCAATGATACCCTCACAGGTGGCAAAGGTAATGATAGTCTAATTGGAGGATCTGGTACTGACACCTTTGCTTTCAATAGTTTCAATGAAGGTATTGATACTATTTATGACTTTAACGCGACTAATGAACTGATTCAGATATCAGCTGCTGGCTTTGGTGGCGGGTTATCATCAGGTACACTTGAGACAAGTCAGTTTACCCTCGGAACATCTGCAACTAGTAGTGAAGAGCGATTTATCTACAATAGCGCTACTGGTGGATTGTTCTTTGACCTTGATGGCAGTGCGTCTGGGTCTACTCAGGTACAATTTGCACAATTATCTGCTGGATTATCAGTAACCGAAAAGAATTTTGTGGTTGTTTAATCCTTATTAGCACTCTGCTATTACCAAGCGCTACAGTTTGGGAGGTGCTATTTTTAGCATCTCTCATTCGATTGCTCAATGCAAGTCATTTTGGGTAGTTTTACGGAAACACTTTGAGCGTATATTGCTGGACTCAGTAACTCTTGCATTGTGTACAACGTATGGCAATATCAGCAAGCCCTATTTAGTGCTTTACGCTTCCCATAAGGTGTTGCGAAGTAGTATAACACTCTGCTCCGTCTTGATTTCAGTACTTCTACCCTGCTAAAACCACTTTGATTGCGGATAAAAATATATGAAATCTTATATTTTTAAAGCGTATGTATTTTAAGATATGCGGCATGGTGGGAGCGATCGCTATTTTATTGAGTAGTGGCAGTGTATTCGCTCAAGATGCAGAAAGATATATCACTGTAGGGCATGATAAATTGGGAAACAGCGTAGCTCTGGACATGGAAACTATTAAGGGCACCACATACAAACTTTACGGTATCTACGGAGATGGCGTCTTCGAGACTACCTTTGATGCCTCGTGCAAAGAATCGCGGCTTTTTCGCAATCGCATTGCGATTTACGGGCCAGAAGGACAGCTACTTGAAGAGGATAAGGAAAAAGGAGAAATCCCTTTTGTAGCAAGTTCTTCACCAGGCAAAGGAATGAAAATTGTTTGTCAAAAGATTGGTGTCAGTGGTTGGTAGGTGTTGAATATATTATGGGGAATGGGGAGTAGGGAATGGGGAATGGGGAATAAGCAATGCCTAATGCCCGATTCCCAATTCCCAGCTAAAAAATACTAAGGACAAAATAACGTGTCACGCGTATCTCGTCCTGTAATGGGATTAGTTCCCTTAGCAAGTTTGCACAATTTTTTTTGCTCATCGGAACGCAGCAGCGTATCGGTAAAATCTGCCCCGTCAATGATTGCGCCATCAAATCTGGCATTAGCAGCAAAAGCACCTTCCAACAGTGCATTTGTCAAATTTGCTCTGACTAAACGAGCTGAGTCTAAAGTGGCATTTCTCAAGTCAGCTCCTTCCAAATTCACAGACTCCAAATTTGCTGCAAAGAAACTCACACCCTGCAAATTAGCGTGGCTGAAGTTGCTCTGGCGAAGATTAGCTTTGGTAAAGCTGGAATCTGTTAAATCACGTCCTGAGAAATCAGCGTCAACCAAAATTTCTTTGTTATATTCAAGTGCCAAAGCTGTGGGAGCAAAACCGACCATTGTCGTGATGCCAACTATTCCCCAAAGGAATAAGCTGAGTATACTTGTCCAAATCTTATGGTCTGTTTTACACTTGTGCCCCAACTCAGTACGGAATGAGTTTCCCTTAGAACCTGTTATGCGTAGGCGTAGCCCGCCGCAGGCATCGCTTAACCTAGAATTCATAGAATTCATGATATTTTTAGTCAATGGCTAACCTTCCTCCATCTCATTATCCAGATATTGGTGAATTAGGAGAAGACCTAGTAGCCCAATGGTTGCAATCTACAGGTTGGATAATTCTCCATCGTCGCTTTTCTAGTCGCTGGGGAGAAATTGATATTATTGCTGAATATCATGGAGTAACTGGGAAAGAGCAGGAAAGCAAGGGAGAATACCCCACTCCCCACTCCCCACTCCCCACTCCCCATTCATTACTAGCATTTGTGGAAGTCAAAACCCGCAGTTCAGGTAGTTGGGATGCAGGGGGAAGAAGCGCAATCACCCCACAAAAGCAAGCAAAAATCTGGCGAACAGCTGGAATGTTTTTAGCCCAGTGCCCTGAGAAAGCAGATTATTCTTGTCGATTTGATGTTGCTATTGTCTACTGTCAAAGGATATCAAAAAATCTGACTGGGGTTACAGCAAGCCAGGAAGCTCTAGCTACTTCATCAGCCGCCGGATATAAGTTTAAGCTGCAAGAATACATTCTGGCAGCTTTCGACTCTTCAATTGATAATGGTTAATCGGTAATCGATAAAATATTTTGATTACCAATGACCAATAATTTTGTAATGGCGTTAAAACCAAATAGGATTACGCCAAAGTTTCTGGACAGTAGCCTAAGCCCCGGACAAATTGTTGCCGGAATGCTTCAATTTCATCTCTCTCTGGGCTACCATGAGAGACGATCGCAACCTGATAGCGACGCATTACGTCCACAGGGCACTGTCCCGCTTCCAAACTCCAAAGTGCCATCTGTACCCTCATTGGCGGTTCGTAGCTAATTCCTAATTCATTTAGAAAAGCGCGAAAGTCGCCATCTTCTTGGGGCGAGACTTGACCTTTGAGTTTGATCCTAACCACCCAGCCATCAATTTGATGAATTACGGTGACGAAAGAAACTGGTGTCTGGGGTCTAGCGTGCAGGTGTTGAACGACCCTCAGGGTTAGACTGGCATTTGCCAGATAGTACAAGTATTCCATGTTTGTTGGTGCTTGGGATCAAAGCCAATCCTACATATATATATTCGTCAATCATTGCCTATTCCCGGTAGGGTAAAAGCCCCCGTTTTTAGATGGGGAGGTTTACCCAATTTTTATGTTAATTTTTCCATGTTACCTAATAGTACCCATCTTATAGTCAAGTGATGAAACTGAACGAAAATCCCTTAAAGTTCCTTTAGAAGGAGAAGCTCAAACAAGCTTTTTTAAGAGAGTATAAATACTAAATAAACCAAAAACTAGTAGAAGCCAATTTGAAAGATACCTCTCGCCCACAAGAAAAAGATTTTGAATTAGATTGCTCGGTAGCTGGCTATGACTACGAACTACCTCCAGAACTCATTGCCCAAAACCCAGCAGTTCCTAGAGATAGCTCACGGTTACTCGTTGTTGATTCTCCAACTACGGGCATTGAAACACCACCCTTGCACCACATTTTCCATGATTTGCCTGGACTGCTGCGCTCTGGTGATTTGTTGGTTATGAACAATACAAGAGTCATTCCAGCGCGGCTTTATGGTCATAAATCCACTGGTGGTAAAATCCAGGTGTTGTTGTTGGAAGAACGGCAGTATAACTGTTGGTTAGCTTTGGTTAAGCCAGGAAAAAGCTTCAAACACGGAACGAAGATTATTTTTGAAGCAAGGCAAGCGGAGACTAGGGGTTGGGGATTAGAGATTGGGGATTGGGAAGATTCTTCCCTAGTCCCTAGTCCCCAGTCCTCAGTCTCCAGTCCCCAACTCACGGCTACAGTTCTAGAAACAGACGCAGCAACCGGGGGGCGCTTGTTGCAATTTGATGTGCCAGAGGGAAAATCTTTGATACAACTGTTAGAGGTATTTGGTGAAGTACCGCTACCACCGTACATAACTACCTCAGAAGCTGCTGATGAGCAGTATCAGACAGTTTATGCTAAACAGCCAGGAGCGATCGCAGCTCCTACGGCAGGGCTACATTTTACCCCAGAATTATTACAAAAGTTGCGCGATCGCAATATCCATCAAGCTTTTATAACGCTGCATGTTGGTGTAGGTACATTTCGTCCTGTGGAAGTGGAGGATGTAACTACCCACCAGATGCACGAAGAATGGATTGAAGTTCCCGCCGCTACAGTAGAGCAAATCCGGGCCACTAAAGCAGCTGGCGGTCG
This sequence comes from Nostoc commune NIES-4072, assembly GCF_003113895.1. NCBI lineage: Bacteria > Bacillati > Cyanobacteriota > Cyanophyceae > Nostocales > Nostocaceae > Nostoc > Nostoc commune. Next base: position 2,563,868 of record NZ_BDUD01000001.1, read on the forward strand.
AATTATTGCTGTAGGAACAACAGCAGTACGGGCTTTAGAAGGGGCGGCTCAATCTGGGAATTTACAATCATTTTGCGGCAAAACAGACCTATTTATTTATCCCGGCTACCAATGGCGGGTGGTGGATGGTTTAATTACCAATTTTCACCTACCGCGTTCAAGTTTGCTGATGTTGGTAAGTGCGCTAATTGGCAGACAACGGTTATTGAATATATACAACGAAGCGATCGCTTTTGGATATCGCTTTTATTCATTCGGCGATGCAATGCTAATTTTGCCGTCATCTATGGGAGTTGGGAGACGCGATTAATCGCGTCTGTACAAGATTTGGGAGACGTGATTAATCACGTCTGTACAAAAGTTGGGAATTTGGAATTTTTTCTTTCGCAGTGGGTACTCTGACTTATGAGGAGCGAATAAGTAAGTATAGGTCTGCGATTTATGTCAGAAAAATCCCTATTTTCTCAGTGGTTAGATTTATTTTGCCGTGTGACATTCTGTGGCTGTTCTGCGTTTTTGGTCTTAGCTGCATCGGCAATTACTAATTTTCCTGGAAGTAAGCTGCTAGCAGAAACCGCAGTTTCTCAAAATCTCGAAGCCGCGAGCTTTTTCCAGCAAGGAGTCACGCGCTATAATCGCCAAGACTTACAGGGTGCGGAATATGCTTTTCGCCAAGCAGTGCAGCAAGATCCGAGTCTTGCAGCAGCCCGAAATTTTCTGGGTAATATATTTATGCAGCAAAATCGCCTGGATGTAGCTTTACAAGAATATGCAGAGGCGATTAAAGCTAATCCCAATTTTAGCGAAGCTTATTACAATTTAGGGTTAGTGTTGCACCAACAAGGAGAAAAAGATGCAGCAATTATAGCTTATCGCCAGAGTCTTGTGATAGATTCCACAAGGGTAGCAGCGTTGTATAATTTAGGTTTGGCGCTGTATGAACAAGGGCAGCTTGAGGATGCGATCGCAACATACCAAAAAGCAATTAATCTAGATAGTAGCAACGCCAACGCTTATTTTAACTTAGCGATCGCCTTGCAACAACAAGGTCAAATAGAGCCTGCGATCGCCAGTTATCGCCAAGCCTTGCAGCTAGATCCTAAAAATGCCACTGCATACAATAATATGGCAAATTTGCTAGCAACTCATGGTCAAGCTTCTGAGGCTATTTCTGTTTATCGGCAAGCTATTCGCCTAAATCCGAAAAATGCCTCAGCCTACTATAACTTGGGAGTCACTTTATATAATCAGGGCGACATCAAGAAAGCTAGTAGAGTCTTGAACTATGCCCATAACAAGTATCGTGAGCAAGGGAACATTGAACAAGCTGAAAAAATTGAGCAGCTAATGCAGCAAATTGCCCAGAAAATTGGCCAACAGCAGCCTCAAGCCAATCAAACACCAACTCCTTCTCAGACAGCTACTACAAGTAATTTAGTAGAAAAACTTAAGCGACAAACGCCAAATCAACCAGAAACTTCAGCCGACCCTAGCAATGTGCCTGGCTCAATTGAATTCCAGCCTACTTTAACAAGTCCCGGACAATAAAAAACTCAGAGTTAGAAATAAAAGAAGAAGTCATCCGCCAGTCCTCAGAATTCAGCATCAATTCTGGGGACTGGCGCTTTTATTTTCCTTGATAGTTAATAACTCCTAACTCTCAACTCTTAATTTTTTAAATCGGCAAACGATTAATATCTTTGTTGCAGCCAATAACTACCATTGCTGACCCACGCTCTAAACGCTTAGTAGGGTTAGGATTAATTATAAATTTACCATCCTGGCTCACTGCTAGCAAATTTAAACCGTAGCGGTTACGAAGTTGAAGCTCAGTGATTGTTTTGTCGTGAAATTCATCAGGCACAATCAACTCTACAATACTGTTATCTGGGTCTAGGTCAAACCGATCTAAGATTGCTGGTTTGGTAAGTGTACGCGCTAAGGCACAGCCCGCTTCATACTCAGGAAAAACAACATGATCTGCTCCTACTCGCCGCAACAGTTTACGGTGAACTTCACTAGAAGCTTTGGCAACTACATGGGGTACACCAGCCTCTTTCACATTTAGGGTAGTTATAATGCTTTCCTGAACGTAGTTGCCAATCGCTACAATTACTGTATCAAATTCAAAAATTCCAGCTTCTTTGAGTGCGGCTGGTTCTGTAGAGTCTAATTGCAAAGCATGACCGACTATTCCCTCAGTTAATGCTTCTGAAACTCGTTTTTCATCAATATCTGTTGCTAGCACTTGATAACCAAAATTGTGCAATGTAGAACAGACAGACCTACCAAAGCGACCTAACCCAATTACAGCAAATTGGTGGTTATCTTTACGTAAACTGCGAAAAAAACTTAATGATGACAGATTCACCTTTGTTATCCTTATTATGGCTCCCTGTATTTAGGGCAAAAAATGGTTATACCGCTTGAATTAAAAATTTTATTTTTGCCTTCTAATGTATATTTTATCAGTTTGGTCAGTAGTTATAAGTTAAGAGTATAGACGCGATTAATCGCGTCTGACAGGAGTTAGGAATTAGAAATTATTATTCTTCCTCTTCTTCCTCATCTCCCTTACTTATTATCCCACAAGTAAATTTTCTTCAGGATAGCGAATTCTGGTGGGGCGGGGATCTCCTAGTACGGCAGACATCAGTAGTAAAACACCTACTCTTCCAACGTACATCGTGACAATTAAGATGAGCTTTGCTGCTGTAGAGATAGTTCCTGTAATGCCTGTAGAAAGCCCTACAGTGGCGAAGGCTGATACTACTTCAAACAAAATTTTAATAAAATCTAATGTTGGATCTGTGAGGCTTATTAAAATTGTAGCTAAAATCACGGTCGCTACTGAACCCACTAATACACCCACAGCTTTCAAAATTAAAGATATTGCTATTTTGCGATCATACAATAAAACTTCTTCTTTTCCCTGGAGAATAGCTTTAGTACAACTGGTCAAGACCCTCAAGGTTGTTGTTTTCATGCCTCCTCCTGTACCACCTGGACTTGCACCAAGAAACATTAGCGCTATTGTAATAAATAGACCAGCGCTGGTCATTTTGCCAATATCGATGGTGTTAAAGCCAGCAGTTCTAGGAGTAACTGATTGGAACCAAGCTACTAATATCTGGTCGCGTAAATTTAGAGAACCAAATGTTTCAGTGTTTCTGATTTCTATACAGAAGAAAGCAACAAATCCTATTAGTAATAATATAACAGTTGTGCTGGTTGCAACTTTAAAATCTAGAGAAAATATTTGGATTTTAATAGTTTTTTTAAAAATGCGATCGCGCAACCAAAGGTACATTTCCAAAATTACTTGATAGCCAATTCCCCCAAAGATAATTAACATAGTGATAGTGAAGACTACTAAGAAAGATGACTGATACCCAATTAAGTTATCTTTAAATAAACTAAAACCAGCATTATTCCAAGCATTGATACTATGAAAAATTGCTAACCAAAGTCCCTTACTCCATCCATACTCAGGAACGAAAGCTGGTAGAAGTAAAAAGACACCTGTAATTTCAAAAATTAAAGTGGTGGCAATAATTGAACGGATTACTTGGGCGCTACCACTCATCCCCGGTCGGTCTAAAGCTTGTTGAATGGCTATTTTTTGCCGCATATCAAACCTACGACCAATGAGCAAAATCAGAAATGTGGTAGTTGTCATGTAGCCCAAACCGCCAATCTGAGCTAATAGCGCAATAAAGAACTGGCCCCAAAAAGAAAAATAAGTACCAGGATCAACTACTGATAAACCTGTGACACAAACTGCGGATGTCGAGGTGAATAATGCCACAATCAGGTCATTCCACGTACCATTACTAGTCGAGAACGGCATCATCAACAGAATAGTACCTACAGCGATGACAGTTAGAAAACCCAAACAAATTGTGCGAGCAACAGTCATAAATTAATTGAAAATTTCAAATTCAAAAACTCAATTATGCTAGGCATCTCGGAAACATCCGGTATGCAAACGACAGCGAAGGCAGCTTATTAAGGTAAAATCAGTAAAATTTTCCAGGGAAGAGAAACCGGAGTTTATGATCCCTGCAAACCAAAAGACCTATTTTAATTAAAAACACACATGGTAGCCTAATGTGTATGTTTTTTTAAATTCGGCTTTGTCTTAACACAGCTTTTTTCATGAGCGCAACACTTTACCAGCAAATTCAGCAATTTTACGATGCTTCCTCTGGTCTGTGGGAACAGATTTGGGGCGAACACATGCACCACGGCTATTACGGCGCTGATGGTAGCCAGAAAAAAGACCGTCGTCAGGCTCAAATTGATTTAATCGAAGAACTGCTCAATTGGGCAGGAGTACAAGCAGCAGACAATATCCTAGATGTGGGTTGTGGTATTGGCGGCAGTTCTTTATACCTTGCACAAAAGTTTAATGCTAAGGCTACAGGCATTACACTGAGTCCTGTACAAGCCGCGAGAGCAACGGAACGCGCAATGGAGGCTAATTTGAGCCTAAGAACACAGTTCCAAGTCGCAAATGCTCAAGCAATGCCCTTTGCTGACGATTCTTTTGACTTGGTTTGGTCGCTAGAAAGCGGTGAACACATGCCAGATAAAACCAAGTTTCTTCAAGAGTGCTATCGAGTATTGAAGCCTGGTGGCAAGTTAATTATGGTGACTTGGTGTCATCGCCCAACTGATGAGTCTCCACTAACGGCGGATGAGGAAAAGCATTTGCAGGATATTTACCGGGTGTATTGTTTGCCTTATGTGATTTCTTTGCCAGAGTACGAAGCGATCGCACATCAACTACCATTACATAATATCCGCACCGCCGATTGGTCAACTGCTGTTGCCCCTTTTTGGAACGTGGTGATTGATTCCGCATTAACTCCCCAAGCGTTTTGGGGCTTACTAAATGCTGGTTGGACTACCATCCAAGGGGCATTATCACTGGGATTAATGCGTCGCGGTTATGAACGTGGGTTAATTCGATTTGGCTTATTGTGCGGCAATAAGTAGAATTCCACTTTAGGAAAAAGATGTAATCTAGGAGCATTGAAGGAGATGTTCCTAGTTATGCATCATGATACTTGATAGGGGATTTGAAGCGATCGCAGCAAGTATAATCCAAAGTTTGTAAATTTTAATAATGCAGATATCGGGGAAACCTTATAAAATTAAGTTTCTTATTGTTGAATTTCTTAAATGCCACTCGAACTGCAAAACCTCACAGGCGGTTACACCACAATCCCAATTGTTCAAAACATTAACCTTACTCTACAAACAGGAGAATGGTTGAGTTTAGTTGGTGCGAATGGTTCAGGTAAATCTACTTTACTCAAATTGCTAAGTCGTATTCTTTCTCCACAGCAGGGAACAGTGCTACTTGATGGCAAAGCAATTCATTCTCAACCTCCAAATCTAGTTGCACAGAAACTTGCATTGTTACCGCAACAACAAACGCTTCCCGTTGGCTTAACTGTGCGACAATTAGTCAGCTTAGGACGCACACCACATCAATCTTGGTGGCAATGGGAATTAAACGCCGAAGATTGGGTGAGAGTGGAAACTGCAATTAAAAAGACGCAACTAGAAAAATTGAGCGATCGCTTAGTTGAAGAACTCTCTGGGGGTGAAAGGCAACGCGCTTTTTTAGCTTTAGCATTGGCGCAAGAACCAAAAGTTTTACTCTTAGATGAACCGACAACTTTCTTAGATATCAACTATCAATTACAACTATTAGAATTACTGAAAAATCTGAATCAACAGCAAGAATTAACTATTGTTACAGTTCTACACGAACTCAACCTAGCGGCACGATACAGTTCTCGCATTGCTTTATTAAAACAGGGTCATCTTTGGGGAGTTGGGAAACCTGAAGAAGTTTTGACACCAAGTGCGATCGCTCAAGTATTTGGTGTGGAATCTGTGATTATTCACACACCTGTAGGTTTACAAGTTTGTGCAATTTCGGCTGTGTCAGCATAACTCTATTACTTTGCTAACCAGAGTTTGACACCCTTTTTCTACTAAGGTTCTACATAACACAACTCTTTACTTGGTTCGTAAGGGAGTAAATCATGCAACTACATAAATTCGACAACATTCAGGAATTTTGGGACTGTACTCAGGCTTACTTACTTCAGCATCAAGTAGAAAATAATGTTTTGCTCAGTATCTTGCATACCTTGTTGCATAACCCAGAACGTTATCTGGGTAAGCCTTATTTAGCAATTGTCCAAACAAATGGTGAGATTCTGGCTGTTGCCATCCGCACCCCACCCCGAAAATTGATCTTATCCAAAGCCCAGAATATGGATACTTTGCGATTGATTGCTCAAGATTTGCGTCAAGAGCAACTCCCAGGAAGCATAGGACTGGCTAAAGAGGTAGAAATATTTTCGCAAACTTGGCAAACGCTGACAGGACAATTCTATCAACGGTCGGTGGTAATGAAAATTTACCAATTAACGGCAGTGCAAAGAGCCTCAACGGCCAGAGGATATCTCAGACTGGCAACTGAAAGCGATCGCTCTCTTTTGGTCGAGTGGCTTTCTGCATTTTTGTCTGAGATAGATGAGGCGGTGAGCGAAGATGTCGAACACCAGGTAGATAATTGGTTGAAACAGCAGAATACTTATTTTTGGGTTGATAGCACTCCAGTTTCAATTGCATCTAGTAAACAAGTGTTACCTACAATTGGTCGGATCAATTTAGCTTATACACCACCAGAGTATCGTCGCAAAGGATATGCTACTGCCTGTGTCGCAGCGTTAAGCCAAAAACTGCTAGACCAAGGATGCCGCCATTGTTTCCTCATAGCAGATTTAGCCAATCCCACAGCCAATCATATTTATCAAGCGATTGGGTATTACCCCCTAAGCGATTGGCACGAATACTCATTCAGCTCAAATGAGTAAGCATAATAAAGCGATCGCTCCAATTAAATTACTTTCTATGCAAAAATATGTAAACTGCGATCGCACCTCCATATCCTAAAACATCAGGATAAGCGCATTTCATAATAGGGTATCCAAGTGGGGAAATAACCAGAGGACTGAACACTCATCCTAAGACTTGGTTTCTTGTGTCTGCGCGTCAATAATTACACTCCAGTCATCATTTGTCACAGCAGCTTCAAGTTGACGCTGACGTTCGGCTATAGTCGCATCTATTGTTTCTGACTCTTTAGAGAGGGTTGTGTCAGCCATTGCTTTCCGCAGTTTTAGCTTTTTCTCTTCGTAAGCTTGACGTTCCGCCTCTGACATTACCGCCTTTGCAGCTTCACCTACCGTACTAGCCCACATTTCGCCATCAGTTGCATTACCAGGTGGTGTACTTTCGAGTTCTGCTATCCACGCATCTCGCAAATCTTCCATTTCTTGACGCTTGGGGAACTTGAACGCTTGCACACGTAGAAAAGCACATTTTTGCTGACCATTTTGGCTGACATGACTGTTTAGGGAAAGCAACACATTCCGAGAATAGCCAATGTACTGCGTAGTGCGTTCTGCGTCTAATACTGCGTAAACACCTGCAATTTTAGCGTTCTGAGCAGATGCACTCCAAGCCTCAAGGTTAACGATTTCAGTACCATCGTTTGCCAGTTCAGGGGTTATACTCACCTCAGTAGCGGTGTGTTCGTCGTCAGAACTATACAAAAATTCATGTAGTCCACGGTGGTTTATGGGGACATTTTGATGTTCAATTGGCGGGTTGTGTTGAGTTTCCATCGCAGTTTATCTCCAAGTTATTAATTAGTGCTACGCAAATATATGCCTTTAAAATATTGAAGCTTAAATCTACTCACATTCCCAAATTATTGCTGACAAACTGAAAACAACTATTAGACCTTATATGAATCAATTAACACCTAAAGATTGGATATTCATCAAACAGCGATTGACCCCTTATTTATTTTTATTACCCGCTTTAGTTCTTTTGGCGTTAACAGTCTTTTGGCCTGCACTGCAAGCGTTTTACCTTAGCTTTACCAGCTATGAAGATATTGCCCAGCCGCCACAATGGATAGGTTTTGCCAACTTCCTCAAGCTTTGGAAGGATGCAGTTTTTTGGAAAACCTTGGAAAACACTTTTTTATATCTTGTGGGTGTAGTCCCAATTTTAGTAATTGCTCCCCTAGTACTGGCAATTTTGGTAAATCAGAAACTGCGGGCGATGAATTGGTTTAGAGCAGCATACTACACCCCAGTGGTAATTTCAATGGTGGTTGCCGGAATAGCTTGGAAATGGCTGTATGCAGAAAACGGATTATTGAATCAGTTGTTGAAAGCTTTGGGTCTTTTTCCAGAAGGAATTCCTTGGTTAACTAGCCCAGAAAAAATTTTTGGTATTGTACCAATTTCTCTTGCCAGTGTCATGGCTGTCACCGTGTGGAAGGGTCTAGGCTACTACATGGTGATTTATTTAGCAGGATTGCAATCAATTCCTGCTGATGTTTACGAAGCTGCTGCGATCGATGGTTCTGATGGTATCAGCAAACATTGGGATATCACCATACCTTTGATGAAGCCGTATTTAGCACTAGTGGCGGTGATTTCGGCTATTTCTGCCACCAAAGTTTTTGAAGAAGTATACATTATGACCCAAGGAGGCCCACTCAGTAGCTCAAAAACGATTGTTTATTATCTATATGAGCAAGCTTTTGGTAACTTAGAAATCAGCTATGCTTGCACAATTGGTTTAGTGCTATTTTTGATAATTTTAGGATTATCAATTTTGCGATTAGTTATCAATCAGGAGAGAGCTGATAATATCACAATTTGATATTGCTCTATCAGCCATGATCATCTTAAAATATTTAAATATCGAGAGTTCATGAAAACAGACACAATTTTTTATACATTATTTCAAACTCTTCCAGGTGTCTTATTTGAACTTTTGGAACAATCTCAAGCTCTAGCGTTGCACTACCAATTTACCTCGGTAGAAATCAAAGAACTAGCACGCCGTATCGATGGTTTATTCCTACCAAAACCTGATTTTCCAGAAGACCAAATCTATTTCGTTGAGGTACAGTTTCAGCGCGATGATGATATTTATTGGCGAATAATAACAGAAGCTTTCCTGTATATAAATCAATATAAACCTCAACGTCGTTGGCAAGCGGTATTACTTTTTGCTCAACGCAGTCTCGACCCAGGCGTGCCATTTATTTATCAAACATCATTAGCTCAACAGCAAATTCGGATAATTTATTTAGACGAGTTAGATGATGTCCCATCGTCTTCGATTGGGCTAGGTGTGATTAAGTTAGTAGTTGCAACAGAAGATAAAGCCGTACAGCAAGCGAAAAACTTGATAAATCAAGTACAGCAAACAGATGAAGCTAACCGTAGCAATCTCTTAGAATTAGTAGAGAGAATGCTTATCTATAAATTTGTAAACAAAACTCAGCAGGAGTTGGAAGCCATGTTTGGATTAACTGATTGGAGACAAACTAAATTTTACCAGGAAGTTAAGGAAGAGACAAAGCAGGAAGTAAAAGAGGAGGTTCGAGAAGAAACAAAGCTGGAGACTATACCCCGCTTGCTTAAGTTTGGTTTAAGTATAGAGCAAATCGCCCAAGCATTAGAATTGAATGTTGAACAGGTAAGACAAGCTATTGATAAACAAGGAGAAGAGGAAACAGAAAGTAATTCGTAATTTCAAATTTAAGAGATTTCTTTAAAACCGTGTTTGATACTCCACTACTGCACGGCTATCATCGGCTAAATTAGTGGAAGCACGCACACGAAACTTATCGTTTATCCGATAATTAACACCCCACTGGAATGGGTCATTTGTTGTCAAAATCTTGATGCTGGAAACCGAGATTTTTGAAGAAATATCAACCCCAGCCTCGGCTGCTAATTCTAAAGTTGAACTGCTCCTTCCAGCTTCAGGATTATCAGAAATAACGGTGGGAAATATCCGCAGTTCACTTAAGCCAAAGGTACTCCCTATCTGGTTAAAAGCTGACTGAAAATTGTTGAACACAGCCGAACCTGCGATGTTAATCAAACCCAAAGTACTGTCACCTCGTCCTTGGGTGTCTACAAACCCACCTCCTAAAAGAGCCACAATTTCGGTTTGACTACGTGACGGACTACTTGTCAGTTCTAGATTTTCATTCAGTTTGCTGGCTAGACCGTTGATAGTGGCTTCGACTCGAACACTCTCTAAGGCTGATAAACCTGTGGTATTTGCCCGGCTGAAATCATTACTTTGAGTTACGTCCAATACCTTGGCATATAGCCGAATATCTAAGTTGGGATCGCGGGGTTGAGAGGGACTAAAAGTTGCGGTGTGTGTATAGCCACGAGCAAGGTTAAATTGGGTAGTAAATAAATTTACTCCACCTTGTTCTAATCGGATAGTACCATCGGGTATTGGCTGATTGATTGAGCCGTTAACTATGAGATTACCAGTTGCACGGAAACTGAGAATAGGCGGACGGGTAATTTCGACGTTTTTACCAAGTTCTAAATCTAAATTATTAAATCTAGGGATACCTACTGGCAAGGCCGTCGGCGACGCCTTTCGTGTTCCATTCCCAATTTCAGGTTTACTCTGCTTATCGGCTTTTGTGGGTGCTACGCCAAAACCACTATTTGTAGATGAAGTGGTGTCGGTAGATTCTGCCAGTAATACCTGACCATCAAATAAATTTACTTTACCGCCAATTACTGGGTTAAGGGCAGAACCAGTAATCTGTAAATTGCCGCTAGCGCCACCCAAGTAAAGTCCTTTCAGATTTAACGTTAGCTGATCGAGATTAACAGTCAGGGGATTGTTGATACTGTTGTCATTGTTGAAAATGGGTATTTCTCCAGCAGCTTCTACCTTGCCACGGCTAAATCTACCCTGAAGATTTTCTACTAAAATGGTGTCAAAATTAAACAGCACTCTACCTGTAACACGTCTCAGTTTACCTGGCAAAGCCTGGGCTGAAAAAGTAGCATTATTAATACTAGCAATTCCATTTACTTCGGGTTTTTGCAATGTTCCGCGTACTTTGAGGTCTACTTCTCCTCCACCTTTCTCAAATACTACTTGATTAGTCAATGCGTTTAACAGCAATAATCCCTCGTTTTCTAACTTCATGTCTAAATTGATTTGATCGCTGTCTGGTGCAACGGTTGCAAAAGGCAATTTATAAGGGATGCTACCAGTAATATCAACAGGTTTTGGCCCAGCAACTGCTACTGTACTACCAAAGTTTAAGCGTCCGTTGGCATAGCTGAAACTTGCGATCGCTGAGTCTATTTTATTTTGATTCAATAATCCCTCTGTAATTTCTAATTCTCCTCTAGCTTGGGGATTAGCAATGCTGCCTGCTAAAGCTGCTGTACCGTTAAGATTACCTCTGATTCCAACTGGCAGTTTGACAAAATTATTCAGTACTTGTGCTGGCAAATTATTCACCCGCAACTGGCCAGATTGTTCATCACCACCAACGTTACCCGTGAAGGCAATCAACCTGTTTGCAGATTCAAGCCGTAAAGGTCGCAAACTCAAAACACCGTTTTCAAAGTTGCCTTCGGCAATCACTTTTTCGGCAGTATAATAACGATTTCGTTCTTCCTTTTTACCCCAGGCAAAGTCTTGTCCATTCAAATTAAAATCTACTGATAATCCATTAACTGTAGCTGTATTTACAGCCACTTCCCCGTTGAAAGTCCCCTTTAAGTCTGCCAAATCTGGTATGGGAGTGGAATTAAGTCGCTGTTCTTCCTGTTGCTCTACCAAAGCTTCTATTTCAGAAAACCGTTGGATTTGGGTTAACAAAGGTTGATTTGGCGCTCCTTGGGGAGTGGTGGTTAGATCCTCTGCTGTGCCGTAGATTTCTGCTGAACCACCAGGCAAGTTTTGTAAATCAAATATCTGCGCTACCGTTAGAACATCTTGAATCTCTCCCTGGTTGACGTTCAGTTTACCTTGTAGTTGAGAGCCTTTAGGGCTTTGAGCAAAACTACCGACAAAGGCGTAGCTACTTTTACCTTTGACAAATTCGCTACTGGTAAGTGTGCCTTTTCCATCACTGTAGCGGAATTGAGCAGCTAAACGATCGCCTTTAAGCCGGCCAATTTGCGGATTAGCGATCGCTAAATTCCCCGTTGCTGCCAATGTCTCCTGATTAAATAGCAAATCTCCAGTTAACAACCCAGCTATCTTACCAGTACCCAATCTAGTAATTGCTGGTGGAGTCAAATTCAATATTTGTAAGGGGAAATTTGCAAGTTTCAGCGCCCAATCATTCCCTTGAGCATTACCTGTAGCTGATGCTTGCTGCCATTTTACTAAGAAGGATTTCGGGCGATTGTTGGCATCTAAATTGAAGGCCAGGCGATCGCTATTACCCGCCAAGTTCAAATTTAACCCGCGTCCCTGTGCTGAATCGATGTTTCCAGTTAACAACGGTTCAAAAGCAATATTTTGAACAACTAAGTCTCGTAAATTAATTTGCCCTACCACATTTGGCAAAGGCAGCTTACCAGTGATTTGTCCATTAAAATCAACTCTTCCCGCCACAGCAACCTGATTAGGAAGATTGATCGGTAACTGTTTTAAGTTGTAATTCTGGGCTTGCACGTTGAGATTTAATGCAGTAATTTCCGGTATACCTGCCTTTCTTGCATTGGCTAATATGTTACCAGTAACACTTAAACCGGGAGCAGTTGCTCGTTCAATGGTCAGCCTTTCACCACTCCAAGCGATCGCAGCACTCAAGGGTCGCTCAAGACCAGGAATACCTTGGGATAATTGCACCTGTCCAGCAGCACGTACATCAGCTAATTTGGATGACCCAAACTTGCCAGCTAATTGCAACTGACCGCCAAATTGACCCCGCAATTGCTGATTTAACCGATTTAATTCTACATCCGAAGCATTAACTACAGCTTGATAGCGACCATTAGCCAACTGGATATTAGAAACTGCGATCGTTCCACCTGCAAGATTCACCCGTCCTTGACCACTAGCTTGAATAGTTTGTGGTTGGAAGGACTCAACGGAACCCGCCACGTTTGCTTGACCAGTTAACGTCCCTCTCAACTGCGGTGGTACTGCTGCTAACTGCTGCAACGGGACATTATTTGCTTGAACTTGCGCCTGATATGCACCATTAGCCAATTGGATATTAGATGCTGTAATAATCCCACGCGCAACATTTATCTGTGCTTGACCGTTGGCTTGAATAGTTTGCAGCTTAAAAGAATCAACAGAACCCGCGACGTTGAATTGACCAGTTAACGCTCCTTGAAACTGCGGTGGTACTGCTGCCAACTGCTGCACAGGTACATTATTTGCTTGAACTTGCGCCTGATATAAACCATTCGCCACTTGAATATTAGAGGCTGTAACCGTACCACCGCCAATAGCAAGACGACCCTCACCACTGCCACGGAGGGTTTTTAGGCTGAAATTATCTCTGTTGCCTGCGATTTGGAACGTACCCGCCAATGGGTTATTTAAAGCTGGGGGAGACTGTTTTAATATTTCTCCCAACCGCACACCATTAGCTACGAGTTGAGCAGAGAAGCTTTGGTCTTGTAATTGGACATTAGAAACTGCAACTGTGCCGCCACCAATTTGAACTCCTGCTCCATCAGTGCGAATCGTAGCAATTTTAAATGGTGCTGTGCTGCCTGAGAGAATGAGACGACCATTAAACTGTGCTTCCCCCAAAGAGACATTTTGCAGTTGACTTTTGTCTACAAAGGGTTGCAATTTTACCCCGGAAGCAACAGCCACAGCTTGCCAACGCTGATTGGCGTAACTACCAGTTGCCCGAACTGTACCACCACTTACATTCAGAGCTACATTTCGGAAAGAGACGTTACGATTTGGAGCGATGCCTGCGGCAACTCCAGAGGAGAACGCAACTTCACCTGTTCCTGGGTAAGTCCCGTTAGGAGCTTGGTATTGTACCGCAGTTTGGACATTGGTGGGAGGGCCAGTTAGTTGAGCAGTACCAGAGACATTGCCGATTTGAAAGTTGGGTGTTATGTCATAAACTTTTGCGATCGCATCCCCTGGAACATTCTTTGCAGCGAAATTTATATCCAGTTGCGGATTTTTACCGAGTTGAATTGTCCCAGCCCCTGTAATATCACCACCAACTTTAGCTTTACCTTGAATATCTTTTAGGGTAATTAAAGAGGAACTAGTCGCAAGTTCAAACTTACTACTGATGGTATTAAAATCAACTTTATCAATCTGAGCAGTTTGAATAGTGGTAACTGTGCCTGAGAGAATTGGTTGGGTAGTCGATCCGGTAATCTGCAAATCAGCTTTTACTTGTCCAGCGATCGGCACAGGTAGTTTTACCTTAAGAGTCTCTTGGGCATTAACCAAACTCACCGCATTTACCCGCGCTGCCAAGTTAAAACCTGCTTGATTGTCGATGATTCCCGTAGCCACTAGGGGAATTTTGCCGTAGTTGCTAGTAACATTGTTTAACTGCAACTCCGTTCCCTGGAAGCGGAGATTTCCTTGGCTATTGCTCAACAGTTGTGGGACTTTGGGCACTTGAACTGTTACGCCTTGCACAGTAGCGTTGCCATACAATAAAGTCCGTTGTCCTGGTGCTAACCTAACTAACAAGTCGCCATTGGCTCGACCCGCCTGTAAGCTCACTGGTAACTTAATTAATCGAGAAATATCCGCAGCCAGGAAGTTTTGCGATCGCACTTGAAAGTTCCCTGCTAGCACCCTAGAACGCGTCTCTCCCTGAATAGAAATACTGCCACCACTGTCTGCTAGCCCTCCCACATCAAACCTAATGAACTGGTTATTTGCTAAAAGTTGTGCAGAACCGTTGATTTGAGAAAATGTTACGGCAGATAAGGGAGATGAGGCAGAGGGGGGCAACTCTTCCCCCCTGCTCCCTGCTCCCTGCTCCCTTGCTTCTTCCCCTACTCCCCCTGCCCTCTTCTGCGGCATCAAAGCCAGCTTGGCATTGCGAAACCACAATTTGTCCAAATCGGTTTTAATAGCGGCGCCTTCACGCGATGGCGCTATATTAGTGGAAACCCAGCGTCCTTGTTTATCCTGTTCAATATAAATATCTGGGTTGACTAAGGTAACATCTAGCTTTAAATGGCGGTTAAAGATTAGTTGTAAAGGGTCAAAACTCACCTCTACAGCTTCGACTATGGCCCGATCTGGATCTGTGGATGTGGCTGGGATAGCTGAAGCTCCAAATTGCACTCCCGTTAACGAAAATTGTGTGACTTTTCCCAGTTTTACCGGACGGTTGAGTGTAGTAGTGAGATTTTGTTGTGCTAAGGGTGTTAACTCTGTTTGGACAAAAGTCCATAATCGACAAATACCGACAATAACTCCTAACAGCAAAAGTCCGCCCAAAGCAATGCTACCCCGACTTAACACCAGCAACCATAGACGCTTGCGGATAGGACACGGTGAGGGAATATCTTGATTGGGAGATTTAGTCATTTGCTTTTACATTATTAATTGCCAGATGTCGCTGGCACACACAAGCATTAACTGAGACGCTGATTCAGTATGCCATTTCCAGGATACGTCAACCAAACGCAAGACCTCATTGCTTAAGTTACGGTATTTGCTTAATCCAATACTTATGCTTCATAATATTGGCGTTTTCAGGTAAATCTGATCCCAATAAAATGAAAATTGTTCCTGTGACTTTCGCTGAGGCACAACGTAGAACTTTAATATGGATAGACCTTAAAAAAGACAGATGATTACACCTATGCGTGTTTTTGTGTTAATTTTTAATGCTCGAACGGAAAATGAGGGAATTCATACCATTCGGGAAGGCGATGCCGAAGGCGGCAAGCTACGCAATAAAATTCTGATGTTCGAGTCAGAAGACGATGCTACCCGCTTTGCCCTGATGTTAGAAGCTCAGGATTTTCCCTCACCTACACCAGAGCCGTTCGATGCTGAGGAAATCAAGGAATTTTGCGAAAGTGCTGGATATGAATGGGAAATCATCCCAGAAAACAGCAATTTAGTTGTAACTCCCCCAGAACTTAACGTCGAACAAACCGACTGGCAAGTAGATGCCCAGAAGGAGGATACTGTTGAAGATACTTTCCCTCTCAATCAACAGCCACTAGAAGAACCAGAATTGTCTGATTCTGAACTAGAGAAGATGCGTCGCAAATTGGAAGGATTGTTGTAATTAGTCATTAGTCATTAGTCATTGGTCATTGGTCATTGGTCATTGGTCATTGGTCGCTAAGTGACTAATGACAACGGACAACGTGACAAAGAACAAAGGACAAATGACAAATGACAAACTTGCAGGAACGTGGGCATCTTTTAACCGAGCTGGTAAATCCTAACAGTCTTAACTTAGACCAGCTCAGTTCTCTGGAATTGGTGGAGCTGTTTAATAGCGAAGACCAAAAGGCAATCGAGGCGGTTGCGGCGGCGAAAATTCAATTGGCACAAGCAATTGATAGCGCCGCAGAGTGTTTGCGCCACGGAGGACGCTTATTTTATATCGGTGCGGGTACAAGTGGCAGGTTAGGAGTGTTAGATGCTGCTGAGTGTCCACCTACTTTTTGTACGCCGCCAGAGTTGGTACAGGGGATTATTGCTGGTGGTGCTGGCGCACTGGTACGCAGTTCGGAGGATTTAGAAGATAGCATCGAAGATGGAGAGGCTGCGATCGCAGGGCGACAAATTACCCAATTAGATGTCGTAGTTGGCATTACCGCAGGTGGGACAACGCCTTATGTCCACGGTGCGCTTCGTGCTGCTCGTGGGCGAGGAGCCAAAACTATTTTTATCGCCTGTGTTCCCGCAGAACAAGTTAGCTTTGATGCTGATATTGACATTCGCCTTTTGACAGGGCCAGAAATAATCGCTGGCTCAACTCGCCTAAAAGCTGGTACAGTCACGAAATTAGCTTTAAATATCCTTTCTACTGGGGTGATGGTCAAACTAGGCAAAGTTTACGGTAATCGGATGGTAGATGTAGCAGTAACAAATCAAAAATTACGCGATCGCGCCTTGCGAATTTTGCAAGACCTCACAGGTTTAAGTCGGGAAGCAGCTGGTTTTTTATTAGAACGCAGTGGTAAATGGGTTAAGCTAGCGCTATTAATGCACTGGACTGGTTTAGAAAAAGATGAAGGCGATCGGCTTCTTTCAGAACACCAAAGTAATCTTAGGGCAGCTGTTATCAGCTATCAAAACCACAATAAACCTTAAATAAGTTCTCCTAAATAAATACTTGATACACTTAAGATTATTAGTGGTAATTTCAGGTATGTAGAAAGACGCATTAGCGTTGGCGTAGCCTCTCCAAGAGTTGCCCAGTTCAATTTCGCGTCTCTCTACAAGTAATAAATATTAATAAATGTAAATAAAAATAAATACTTTTAAGATACATTGCCAATCTAAATAAGTGAAATCTAGAAAGAGACTGCCAATGTTTTTTAAATAAAAATTCAGAAATTATACGGATATAATTCTGTATGGAAATTATTAAAATTAAAGATATAAATACTGAATGCATTTTTCTTAATGATGTGGGCTACAGCAACCTATTTGAGTCATAAAAATTGCCAAGAATCAACTCTGTGCTATATGACTTTTTTACTAGTAATATTTTTGCTATTATCCTATATCCCTTGATTTTAATAAACTTGATTTAAACTGCTACATACGAAATGTATTGGCACTTATTGACCTATCTGCTGACCACTATATAGCTAGTACAGGTCGGTGGAAATAAACCTACCATTCCCAACAGCCAGAAAGCACAAAAAATTAAATCCTTTTGACTTTTGACTTGCGGTATCAGTGTGGGTTTTTCAATAGCTGGCTTTTTACCATAAGGAACAAAGTATGACCCACTCCGAACTTATTTTTTCAAATAACCTAGTTAATGAATTTAAAACTTGTACTCAGCTACAATACAATGGCAAATTAAATATTAAAAGTTCTAAAGGTAGCCAATGGACTTTTTATTATCGGCTGGGGCGGATAGTTTGGGCAACAGGTGGAACTCATCCCTTCCGCCGTTGGCGTAGACAGATGGCTCAAAATTGTCCTCAGATTGATGTTGATAAATTGCAGTTACGTTTGCAAGACGTAGCAATAGATTATTGGGATTATCGCATTCTAGAAATCTTTCATAAAAAACAGAAAATTCAGAGAGAACAGATTCAGTCTATTGCCGAAAACACCATAGCAGAATTATTATTTGACCTAGCTATGCAAGGAAATTTTGCTTCTATAAGTTGCAATCGCAGCCAAGAAGTTATTTTAGAAGCACCAATAAGCTTCACGAGTGCAGAAATGTCTGTAAAGCACATGCAAGACTCGTGGAAAATTTGGTCAGAAGCAGGTTTAGCAAATTTTTCTCCTGACTTAGCACCAGTTCTACGCCGACCAGAACAACTTCAGCAAATAGTAAGTCCATCTGTCTACAAAAACTTTGTAAATTTAATCAACGGCAAATTAACTTTGCGAGATTTAGCCGTGAAAATGAAGCAAAGTGTACTCCCGCTCACCCGTTCATTGCTTCCTTATATCCTTAAAGGAATCATCGAATTGGTGGAAATACCTGACATGCCCTTAGTAGTGATGGAGGGCAACAATAAGCCTATCACCGCACAACCAAAAAAATCAATTGCTCCACTAGTAGCCTGCGTAGATGATAGCCCTCAAGTCTGTAAAATGCTAGAGGATATAATCACTTCCAATGGACTAAGGTTTATCAAAATTCAAGATGCTGTACAAGCTCTCCCAACCCTCATTCAAGATAAACCAGACCTGATTTTCTTGGATTTGATTATGCCAGTCGCCAGTGGTTACGAAATTTGTACTCAGTTGCGACGAATATCTGCCTTTGCCAATACACCAGTAATTATATTAACAGGTAGTGATGGTCTTTTAGATAGAGTTCGTGCTAAGGTAGTCGGTTCTACAGATTTTATAACTAAACCTGTAGTGCCTGACAAGGTAATAAGTATAGTACGTAAATATTTACCTACAGCAAGTATATCCATCGACAAGAGTCAACCTAATTTAGAAGTTTGTAAGTAGGGATAATTAATAATTTTTATTGATTATTAATTATCAACTAATCTAATTAGTTTTAAAATTTCATTCCTCAGCATGAGCCTATTGATTAACAATAGCGCTCACAAAAAAATTACAAACGATAAATTCTACCACAGTAAACATAAAAATTCATAAAATGCAAGTAGGTGGCGCTCTTAAATCCACCTATTTTTTTATTTAAAATCGAAGTTTATTACGTAACTAAAACATATATTAAATTATGTTCATTACGTACTTTTTCGGAGGTTAATATATAAAGATTGCATCAAAATTAGACAAATACAGATTTTGTATTTATAGCAGTCCTATTTGATGTGTGAATATTATTTATGACAAGGAATTAGGAGCTAGTAACACAAGCCATAAGTCAAAATCTACGTATACTTTAATTTTGGGCTTTCTAACTGTTTTCAAATAGTAAGTTTATTTCCGCAAACCTGTACTAGTATCTAGTTTCTTAAATGTCTTTGTTCACGCATAATTGAGGATTTGTATGTCTAATTTGTTTACATCCTTAAAAACTTTTCAAGAGTAATTACCATGAATACTATTTTAGTTGTTGAAGATGGCTTAACAGATATGGAAATAATCAGCCGTTACTTGCAACAGGCAGGTTATTCTGTGATTAGTGCCACAAGCAGTGAAGAAGCTCAAGACAAAATAGATAAAAATAAGCCAGACCTAATATTTCTCGACGTAATTTTACCAGGTAAAAGTGGCTTTGAAATTTGCCGAGAGTTGAAAAATAATCCCAGTACTAGCAAAATACCTGTGGTTTTTTGCTCTACAAAAAATAGTGATGTAGATAAAATTTGGGGTAATATGTTGGGCGCTGATGGTTATTTATCAAAACCGATTGACCGAGAGGAACTAACGGTAATGTTAAAACGATTAATTAGCTAGCGAAAATTTAATCAATCCACAAAAAAGCTAGAAGTCTATATTTCTAATTTAGAACCTCTACAAAATAACATAATACTGCAAATAGTGGCTAAAGAACAATAATCAAGCACAAAGGAAAGTAATTTTGGAAACTAAGGAACAGTTCTTAAGTTTTAATTTGGGAGTAAGGGACACAGCGATAATATCGTTACAACACATCACAGAAGTGTTGCAAATATCATTACCAGAAATATGTGGCGTTCCTCAAATGCCTAGTAGCGTCTTAGGTATCTATAACTGGCGCGGTGAGATGCTTTGGTTAGTAGACTTAGAGGCAATGTTAGGTTATCCTCCAATTTCACAAGGAGCAAATTTACTTTCAAAAATGATGGCGATTGTTCTCGAAAACAAAGGTAAATATTTGGGGCTATTGGTACGACAACTGATAGATATTGAATGGCTAGATACTCAACGAATGAAACCCCCAACTAGCGAATTATTTTATCCTAAAATCTCACCTTTTTTACAGGGATACTTTATTAATGATTCTGAGGATATGATTTTTAATTTGGATGCCATAACAATTATCCAAGCTCCCATGTGGAAAATTCATAATTGAACAGTTGCTCGTGGTTGATTAGGCATGTTTTTTTAACAATCCCTAATCTTTCTTAGCTAAATACTAATACAAGTCGGCGGAAATAAACTTAGCATTTTGTTACAGCTAGAAAGGCTAAAACTAAATCTTTTAGACTTTTGACTTCCTCCTTACAGTACTAGTTAATTCTTAAGTAACAATTATTACTCTAACAAAATTTGAGGTCAATCTAATGACATTTTTGTATAACAATAGCAATGAAAAGCAGGATTTAATCTCGGAAGTAGAAAATATAAATGGGAGCGCTAATATAACAAATATTGCTAGCAATGAAATATCCTTATTAAACACGATCGCTCAAGAATTTAAAACTTGGCGGCGACAGTTGCAAGATATTGTAACTCACATGCGCCAAGCGCCAGACTTTGATACTCTACTCAAAATTAGTGTAGCGCAGATAAGAGAAAAAATTGGTTGCGATCGCGCCTTAATTTATCAGTTTACTTCCTTTGATTCAGGTAATGTTTTAGCAGAATCAAGAACACTAGGTTGGACACCAACTTTAGGCGAAAATATTCCCGGAATTATTTTTGGTTTATATACCAATCAAGACTATATAGAACCTGTAGCTATTGACGATATCACTCAGATTCAACTTACCCCTTATCAGAAGCAACTTCTAGATAAATTTCAAATTAAAGCTAGTTTGAGTTTACCGATTGTAGTAGAAGGTAAAGTATGGGGCTTACTGGTAGTAAATAATTGCTTATCAACACGGCAGTGGCAAGAAGTAGAAATTAGCCTACTATCCCAAATTACAACAGAACTCATATACAAATTACAGAGTTTTGAATTCAAAAGAGAAGAACAGCAGCGCATACTAGCAAAAAAATCTGTAGCTAAAGTTATCGATAAAATTTTGCGGGCATCAAATGTCGAGAAGATTTTTCAAACAACCACTCAAGAAGTCCGGCAATTACTAAAATGCGATCGCGTCGCCGTTTATCGTTTCAACCCTGACTGGAGTGGCGAGTTTATCGCTGAGTCAGTAGGTAATGGCTGGGTAAAAATGGTCAGCCCTGATTTTTATATGGTCTGGGAAGATACCCACTTGCAAGACACCCAAGGAGGACGTTATGCCAAGGGTGAAAGCTTTGTGGTCAAAGACATCTATAAAATGGGCCATGCTCAATGCCACATTGATATTTTAGAGCAGTATGAAATGAAGGCTTACATCATTGCGCCTATATTTGCTGGAGAGAAATTATGGGGCTTGCTGGCAGCTTATCAAAATTCTGGGCCTCGTGATTGGCAACCTTGGGAAGAAAGCTTTGTAACCCAAATTGGACTGCAATTTGGTGTGGCTATCTCACAAGGCGAATATCTAGAACAGATGCATAAGAAATCTGAGCAACTAGCCCAAATAGTTGAACAAGAAAAAGCTTTTACTAAAATAGTAGGTCGCATTCGACAATCTTTAGATGTAGATAGCGTCTTCAAAACAACCACTCAAGAAGTGCGCCAATCACTACGATGCGATCGCGTCGCAGTCTATCGTTTTAACCCTGACTGGGGTGGCGAATTTGTGGCTGAGTCTGTGGGTACTGGTTGGACAAAACTGGTAGGCCCTGATATTAAAACCGTTTTGGACGATACTTACTTGCAAGAAACTAAGGGAGGTAGGTATGTCAGAGGCGAAAACTTTATTGTTAATGACATCTATCAAGTAGGGCTTGCTCCTTGCCATATTGAGATTTTAGAGCAGTTTGAAGCCAAAGCTTACATAATTGTTCCTATATTTTTCGGGGATAAATTGTGGGGTTTGCTGGCAGCTTATCAAAATTCTCGCCCCCGTGAGTGGGAAACTTGGGAAGTTAACTTTTTGGTTCAAACTAGTTTGCAATTTAGCCTAGCTAAATCACAGATAGATTATTTGGAATTAGTTCGGTTGAAATCTGAAAAACTAGCTCAGATAGCGGAACAAGAGAAAGCTGTCACCAAGATCAGTAACCGCATCCGGCAATCTTCAGATGTAGAAGAAATCTTCAAAACAACCACTCAAGAAGTACGGCAATTACTGCGATGCGATCGCGTTGCAGTCTATCGTTTCAACCCTAATTGGAGCGGTGAATTTGTAGCAGAATCAGTAGCTCATACTTGGGTAAAACTGGTAGGCCCCGATATCAAAACTGTCTGGGAAGATACCCACTTACAAGAAACTCAAGGGGGTCGATATGCCCAAGGGGAAAACTTTGTTGTTAATGACATCTATCAGGTAGGTCATTCTCCTTGCCACATTGAGATTTTAGAGCAATTTGAAGTTAAAGCTTATGTAATTGTTCCTGTATTTGCCGGGGAACAATTGTGGGGATTGCTGGCAGCTTATCAAAATTCTGGAACTCGCGATTGGGATGAATCGGAAGTCACTTTATTAGCACGCATTGGCAACCAGTTAGGGCTAGCATTACAACAGACTGAATATTTGCAACAAGTACAAGGACAGTCAGCCAAATTAGCAGAAGCCGCAGCCCGAGAAAAGGCAGCCAAGGAGTTACTACAACAACGATCTATTCAACTGCTAACAGCCCTTAGACCCGCCCTCAACGGCGACTTAACAGTACGCGCACCCATTACAGAAGACGAACTAGGTACGATCGCCGATGCTTACAATAATACCCTGCAAGCATTACGGCAAATCGTTCTTCAGGTACAGGGAGCTGCTCAACAAGTTGCTCAAACTTCCAGTAACAGCGAGGCTTCACTAACGGGACTCACTAATTTAGCACAACAACAATCTGAGGAAATTACCGCAGCTTTAGGTGAGATTCAACAGATGGTGGACTCTACTCAAGCTGTGGTTACGAATGCTGAGTTAGTACAAGTAGCGGTACAACAAGCCAATGAAACTGTAGAGTCTGGCGATACTGCGATGAACTTAACTGTAAAAGCAATCCAAGGAATTCGTGAAACCGTCGCTCAAACTAGCAAGAAGATTAAACGCCTCAGTGAATCTTCGCAAAAAATCTCCAAAGTGGTTAATTTGATTGGTAATTTTGCTACACAGACAAACGTGCTGGCTTTGAATGCAGCCATTGAAGCCACTCGTGCAGGTGAATATGGCAAAGGCTTTGCAGTTGTAGCTGATGAAGTCCGTTCTTTATCTCGCCAGTCAGCAGCAGCAACTATCGAAATAGAAAAATTAGTCCAGGAGATTCAAGCAGAAACCGGAGAAGTAGCAGTAGCAATGGAAACTGGTATTCAGCAGGTTGTAGAAGGTACAAATCTGGTCAATGATACTCGCCAAAACTTGAATGCGATCGTTTATGCAACTGCCGAAATTAGTCAGCTAATCGAGCGAATTACCGCCGCGACTCAAAAACAAATGACGCAATCTGTAACAGTCACAAAATCAATGCAAGATGTAGCAGAAATTGCTAATCAGACTTTTGCTGAATCTCAAGAAATTGCTAATGTGTTCCAAGATTTATCGGGGATGGCGCAAGAGCTATTAACAACTGCTAGTAAGTTTAAAGTGAAATAGGGAGTGGAGAGTTAGGAGTTAGGAGTTAGGAGTTATTGGGTTAAAGCATTAATTAGATAAATCACTATTTTGTTGACAAATTTAAAAATGCTTTGACCTTAATTAATTGTAACTTTTGAGTTGAAGATAGGAGAAGAGTAATTGGCAGAGAGTATTATTCAACAGAAGAGTTTTCAATTTGCTTTGGAAATTATTCACCTATATATTAAACTGCAAGAGCAACGGGAATATGTGCTTTCTAAGCAATTACTACGAAGTGGGACAAGTATTGGCGCGAATGTTGAAGAGGCTAGCGGTGGTCAGAGTAGAAAGGATTTCTTGGCAAAAATGTATATTGCATACAAAGAGGCTAGGGAAACCAAATACTGGCTACGTCTACTACAACAGTCCAAACTAGTAAATATTGATTTAACCAATGAACTAATCTATGCAGACGAAATCATTCGGATTTTGAGTTCAATAGTCAAGACAACTGAAAAATCAATTGGTTGATCAACTCCCAACTCCCAACTCCCAACTCCCAACTCTCAACTCCCAACTCCCAACTCCTAACTCCTAACTCCTAACTCCTAACTCCTAACTCCCCACTTATGATCACAGATAACGAAATCCGCGAACAAGGATACATCTACTTTCTGGCTGAAGCCCCAGAATTAGTCCAAATTATTGAACAAGAACTATTTAGCTTATCAGAAGATTACAGCACTGCTAAAGTTCATAACTTAATGCGGGCTACTCATACACTTAAAGGTGGCGCTGCTAATGTTGGGCTAGAAGTAATTAAGATGATAGCCCATTTTTTAGAAGATGTATTTAAGGCTCTATATAATCCAAAAGTGATAGTTGATGCTGAATTACAAACACTTTTGTTACAAGCTTATGAGTGCCTTAGCATAGCACTAAATACCGAATTAATCGGCAGTACTGTTAATAATGAAGAATTGCTCCATCGAGCAACTTCAGTGTTTGCACAGTTGCAAGACAAGCTGGGTGATGCATTTGGCGCTGAAACTCATATTCCCACTTCTGAAGAATTGGGATTTGATATTGTCCAGTCCGTTTTTGAAGTGGGAGTAGAGCAACGTTTAAACAGTATTGCTGAAGCTGTTAACAATCCACCAAGTAATGACGAATTTATCGAGTTTTTACATTCTCAAGCTGAGGTGTTTCTCGGTTTAGCAGAATCTCTAAATTTACCTGGATTGGGAGAAATTTCTCAAACAATTCTGTCAGCGCTGCAAGCAAACCCCACTCAGGTGCAGCAAATTGCAGAAATTGCCCTTGTAGATTTGCAACAAGCACAAAAATTGGTATTAGAAGGCGATCGCACTTCTGGCGGAAAAACTTCTCCAGCTTTGCAAAAACTCACGACAATGACAAATAATGAGTTATCTGAAGAATTACAAAACAATTCAGAAGAACAATTTTACCAATTTATCACTACATCTGATAATAATAAAAATCAATCAGTAAAGCCAACAACTGCCAAGTTTTATTTAAAAGTTATTCGTTACATTTTTGGCTGGTTTAATCACGAAATCAAAGTACCAGAGGCAGAGCTTAATTTTGATTTAATGGTTCCCAGATTAGAAAAAGAAAATTTACTTGGTTATATCGATAATTGGCTAAAAAACTTTCTTAATTTTGTTCAAGACGCAGAAGATAGTCAAAGCCTTTCTCTTTATCGACATGGGATAATTTTAATCATTTTATTTGCCGTCATAAAGTTTCAGTACTCTGTAGAAAAATCTGATAGTTACATCTCAGTTATTAAAATATTACAAACCCAAATTCATAAATTAGCACAAGAATATAAAAACTATCCTCCTGTTACTAATAAAGAGAAAAACTGGCTTGATAATCCCAAGTTACAAACGCTCTTAGTTCTTAAAGAAATACCTAATAGTTCTTCTCAAACAACTGAGAACTTACTAGAAGCAATATGGGGAGAAGAAGCTAGCGAAAACTTTACAGAGCAAGTAGTGACAACCACAAATGATGATTCTTCAGTAAAGCTTGATTCCTTAACTGTCAATGAGCAGGAAATTGTAAATGTTCCTGAAACAGCTATTGAAGTCATGCCTGATTTAGCTACACAAATCAACAAAGAAATAGAAGATAAATCAGAGTATGTTCAAACTAAAAACCTTCGCCAACCTTCTTTTATTCGAGTAGATACAGAGAGACTGCAACATCTTAATTATCTAGCTGGAGAATCGTTGATTTACCAAAAACGGCATAGTTTACAAAATGAACAAGTCAAAGAAATAATTGGCCAATTAATCCAGCAACTAACTAGACACCAAACAACTTTAAATGAATTACGTGATTTACCATTACAAATACAAAATATTGCCTCACAACAAACGCAAAATTTTGCAGTGGATTTTGACTCTTTAGAAATGGATGTATATACAGATTTTCAGATGACATTGCACGAGGCAATAGAAGAGATACTGCAACTACAAGAAACTACAGAGTCTCTTGACTTGCTTGTGACGCAAGCTGCCCAAATTGGTGACAAACAAGAAAATTTAACTCTTAATATTATAGATAGCTTAGTAGAAGCACGAATGTCGCCTTTGGGTAATATCTTGAATCGCTTCCCCCACATGGTAGATAAGTTGGGGAATGTTCATGCCAAACTTGTAGAATTGAAACTTAGTGGTACTGAAGTACTAGTTGATAAAGCGATCGCAGAAAAGCTGTACGATCCCTTGTTACATTTAGTACGTAATGCTTTTGACCACGGTATTGAAGCTCCGCAACTTCGCCGAGAGCTTGGTAAACCAGAACAAGGGTTAATCGAAATCCGCGCCTATCATCAAGGTAGCCAAACTGTTATCGAGGTTAGGGATGATGGACAGGGATTGAATTTAGACAGAATTCGCAGAAAAGCTGCTGAATTTTATCCCATACAAAGTGAAGAAAAAATTATCAGCTATGCTTCTAATCTGGCTGAATCTGAATTGTTAGATATGATATTTTCACCTGGATTTTCTACTGCTGCTAAAGTAAGTGAAATTTCTGGGCGTGGTATGGGGTTAGATATCGTGCGGACTCAGATGAACGCACTGAATGGTTCAATTTCGGTTCAATCCTTACCCAAGCAAGGAACAATATTTATACTCAAAATTCCTTTTTCTATGACTACCGAAAAATTAATGCTAGTTCAAGCCAAAGGTGTTGTTTATGCCCTTATTTTGGACAGCATCGAAAAAATATTGATTCCCTCTGAGCAGCAGATTAAAGAAATTGAAGGTAAAAAAGTATTACATTGGAATACAGACGATGATGAAACTATAGTCTGCCTCCGTCAACTGTCAAAGTTGATTAGTTATAATGATTCATGCTTGAACAATGATACTTTATACAACACATCAAGTAATCACGACCCAAGCATAGCGAAAAATCCGGTGCTTTTGCTGCGACGAAATCAAGGAAGATTTGCTTTAGAAGTTGACCAAATAATTGGTGAACAAGAACTGGTAATCAGACCTCTAGGAAATGCGATCGCACCGCCAAAATACATTTATGGTTGTAGTAGTTTAGCTAATGGTAATCTCATCTTAGTGATTGATGCTTCATTACTGATATCTAGCGAACTTCAACAAACAACACTTGATATTATGGCGCTACCAGTACCTTCTTTATCAAATAAGAAAGCCTTAGCGATATCAGGAGATACTTTTTCATCTACACCATTACTTGCTGCATCTACTTTCACAACAACCATAGAAACCCAATCTAGTTATTCTCAAGAACCAGAGAATAAATTACCGATAGAAACCCAACCCAGTTACTCTCAAGAAACAGAGAATAAATTACCAAAAGTTGTTTTAGTAGTAGATGACGCAATTAGTTTGCGCCAAACTATCTCTCTCACACTGCAAAAATCTGGTTATCAAGTAATACAAGCTCAAAATGGTGTAGAAGCTCTAGAAAAGTTACAGTTACATCCAGAAATACAAGTTGTTATCTCCGATTTAGAGATGCCACGAATGAATGGTTTTGAGTTGTTGGGCAATTTCCGTCAATACCCCAATTTAGCAAAAATACCTGTAGTGATTCTCACTTCTCGCAGCGCTGAAAAACATCGCCAGCTTGCTCAAGAATTGGGTGCAAAGGCTTACATAACTAAGCCTTATTTAGAACATGAGTTCCTTTCTACAATTAAGGAGTTAACTAACAGTAATACAGATAATTTAAACCATTTAGTCATTAGTCATTAGTCATTGGTCATTTGGTTAATAAGTAATGACTCTCCCATTGCGGTTAGATATTTTGAGAAATGCGATCGCCTTAATTACTAGGTATAGGACTCATATTTGATTTTTGAACAAAACTCAGTACACCTTTATTCCTTCTTCCCAGTCCCCAGTCCCCAGTTCCCAATCCCTTACCTTTAGGACTGATTCAGAAATCAAATCGGATTGCTATAGATTATTTGGATCTACACCTAGAGAACGTAAGTACTGCGCTAATTGTTCGGCCCTTTGTCGCTGCTGTTCTACCTGTTCTGCATCTGTCAAATAGCGATTTCCTCGCTCATCATACCAACATAAAAACTCCTGTTGTATCCCGGCAATTACAGCTTGGTGTCGCCCAATACCTAACCCCACCTCTGGCATCAAATAGGGTTCACCTATTTGTAGTTGGTAGTTTCCATCTATCAATTTATACAATTCAAAGGGTTGATGTTGGTCGCGTCGCCAAAACTCAGGGTTATAAATTACGTAGTACAATACACCAAGTTTTCTGTATATATCTAGCTTCTCGTCGTATTCACCTCCGGGAGTGTGGGATACCATTTCTAATGTGAATATTGGAACTACCCCATTTTCTTCCCAAACTGCGTAACTTTTGCGTGATTTACCTCCCTTTTTCCGTTCTACTCCTACACTTAAAAAAGCATCTGGTACTACAGGTACTCTGGGATTTATCCCTGTGGTGTGATATACTCCCATATCTACTCCGAAGTACCAATCCATACGATTTGCCCAAATGGAGTTGAGTAAGAAGAGTAAAATGTTGGGCAAAAAGTTTTGGTCTTCGTTATCCACTGGCGTATCGTCTGAACAGGGAAGTTCATCAGTAGTTGGTAACGCATTTTTGAGATCAGGTGAGAGCATAACCGTTGTCTCGCTGGCGTTTGATGCCCTTATTATATATGAGTGACGAAAAGTTTAGCGTTTGGGCGCAGCCTCACCAAACTTAATTAAAAGTGCGATCGCAATACTAACAAGCAAAATTAACGTCATACTTAAAGCTGAACCAAATCCCCAATTTTGCGTTGCTCCCAAAAACTGGTTATAAACTAACCGCGCCGCCGTCATACTAGAAGCACCACCAAGTAATTCTGGATCGACAAAATCCCCCAAACCTGTGATAAATACAAGCATGGAAGCAGCCGCAATTCCAGGCAAAATTTGCGGTACGGTTACTTGGCAAAAAGTTTCTCCCGGATTTGCACCTAAATCAGCCGCCGCTTCTAGTAATCGCTTGTCTAGCTTTTCGAGAGAAGCATATAAAATCAAAACCATATAGGGTAACAAGCTGTAACTCATACCAATAAATACAGCTTGACTCTGGTTAAGTAATTCCAAAGTAGGTAAGCCTAAATTACTGAGTAAACTGTTCAGTAAACCAGTAGGGCGAAGAATTGTAATCCAAGCATAAGAACGGAGTAACGAGGAAGTCCACAAAGGTAAGACAAAGCCTAATAGTAGCAAATTCCGCCAACGCTGCGGTGCTATCTGAGCAATCCAATAGGCGACGGGGAAGCCCAAAATTAAACAAATTATTGTAGTGCCAAACGCAAAAAATAGCGATCGCACAATTACTTGCACATAAAGAGGGTCAAATATGCGGATGTAATTTTTGAATCCGTTGGGATTAACCAAATCTCCTGGCCGGATGTCTGCAACTAAACTTAACTGGAAAATGATCAAAGTTGGCAGCACCAACAAAAGTAATAACCAAATCCCAGATGGTGCAAGTAATACCAAAGGTTGCAGCCAATTCGCTCGTGGACGATGCAATTCTTGTATTTTAGAAATATCACTTTTTTGAAAATTCACCACTCCTAACTCCTAACTCCTAACTCCTAACTCCTAACTCCTAACTCCTAACTCCTAACTCCTAACTCCTAACTCCTAACTCCTAACTCCTAACTCCTAACTCCTAACTCCTAACTCCTAACTCCTAACTCCTAACTCCTAACTCCTAACTCCTAACTATTTTACCCGCTAGTTAATTGAGTCCAATAGCGATCGTAAACTTCTTCAAATTCTCCTACAGGAGTAACACGTTCACAATTTGCTAAAAGTGATTCTGAGGGAAATAAATTAGGATTCTTTTGGGTTGTTTTTGGCAATTGCTCAAATCCAGCATTATTAGGCGTAGAAATATTCAGACGCTGACTGATTTGGGCTGCTAATTCTGGTTGCAAAATCATATTAATCCAAGCATAAGCTCCAGCTAAATTAGGGGCTGTTTTAGGAATTACAATAGTGTCTGTCCACAATGAAGAACCACTGCGAGGAATTACATATTTGAGTTTAGGGTTTTCTTGAGAGATTCTCACAGCATCTGCTGAATAGCACATTGCCAATAGTAAATCTCCTGCTAGAATTTGATTTTGCCAAGCGTCGGTGTCAAAACGTGCGATCGCAGGTTTTAGCACTTTCAACTTTTCATAAGCTTGTTTGATTTCTTGTTCATTTTTAGAGTTGTAAGAGTAACCTAGCATCCGTAACGTCGCACCCATCACTTCTCTAACATCATTGAGCAAGGTCATCTGCTGATTAAGTTGCTTTTGGTTTTGCCAAAGGTAATCCCAGTCTTGTGGTGCATCTTTGATTTTTTCGGAATTGTAAAGTAAACCTGTTGTCCCCCAGTTAAAAGGAATGCTATATCGGTTATTTGGGTCATAGCTAGGATTTTGAAACCGGGGGAATAAATTCTCTAAACCGATTAAGCGATCGTGATCTATTTCTGTTAATAAACCTTTGTTTACCATCTTTTGCACCATGTAATCGGATGGATAGATGATGCTGTAAGTACCACCGCCTCCAGCTTGCAATTTCGCCAGCATGACATCATTGGAATCATAAACATCCGCTAGCACTTTCATACCGGTTTGGGTGCTAAAGGTTTTCAATAATTGGTTGTCAGTATATTGCGTCCAGGTAAAGATATAAAGTTGGTCGCGTTGACCCGAAGTATTAGAATTAGCACGGACTTCAGCTAGCCTCCAGCCACAACCAGCTAAAGATAAGCCAGAAAACCCTGCCACCCCTTTTAAAAATTGGCGTCTGTTAGTCATTAAGTTAGAAGCTGTTTATCAACAACCTCTAGATTACGGTATACCTAGTAGCCCCTGCCGTGATTTTTGGGGATAAATGTGTCAATCTTCACACTTACTGTAGAGCTTGCTTAATCTATGGTGGTTGTCCTGCCTTAACCAGATCCTTGCATGTAAGCAGTTCTTCATCATACGGGTATCAGTGGCACAAGAAACCCAAAGTTTTTGCAGATGAAATTATGTAGATTTTGACTATATAGCTTAGACTAGTAAATCTATCATCATATTTTTTATAGCTTCAATCAATAGGCTGTTATGCTCTTCCCAAGAAAGCCAAACAAGTTTGTAGAGAATTGCGGCACAAAGTAGTTAAATATGTTGTTAAACATTTGTAAACTGTTAGCAGCCGAGTAGCCGCGTGTCACATCTTGTTAAGGAATTATCATGAGACAACTTGTTATTGCTGAACGCGTATGCCTGATTGGTCATATCGTGTCAAAAGCCTTTGGACTGGTAGGGATGCTACTGGTCGTACCTAATGCCGAAATACTTTTCAACTTATCGCAGGTTGGAGAAACTGCCGTACAGTTAAGTATGGCAGGTGGCGGTGTAGTTGATATCATCTTGGGGACAATAGCTGTCTCTATTTATGCCTACCGAACGCTAGGATTAGGAACTTGGCTAGCATTTATGCTGCCGGCTATGTTTATTTCCTTGGGTAGTGAACTACTGGGAACCAGCACGGGTTTTCCATTTGGTGATTATAGCTACTTAAGTGGCTTGGGTTATAAGATTGCGGGGCTAGTTCCTTTCACAATTCCTTTATCTTGGTTTTATGTTGGGCTGTCGTCTTATTTAATTGCGAGAATCGGTTTGAAAGTGGCACAAAAACCTAGTTGGGGACGCCATATTGCGGCTATAGCCGTTGGTGCTTTACTCTTCACTTGCTGGGATTTTGCCCTTGAGCCAGCGATGAGTCAAACTTCTCTACCTTTTTGGTATTGGGAACACCCAGGAGCTTTCTTTGGCACACCTTACCAGAACTATGCAGGTTGGTTTGGTACTAGTGCCCTGTTTATGAGTGTGGCAGGATTGTTGTGGAGAAACGCTTCGATTAAATTAGAGCGATCGCAACTTAATCTACCCTTAGTCGTTTATTTAACTAACTTTGCCTTCGCCGCCGGACTAAGCTTGGCCGCTGGATTCTACATCCCAGTGTTGCTCGGTTTATTTCTTGGTGTAGTTCCCGCCGTGGCTCTGTGGTTAAGCAGTTCAACCACTCCTATTCCAGTTGCTGTTGAACCAGCAAGCAACGAAGTCTCGGTGGCAAGAAGCGTTAAAGTTGCCTTGAAATAAGTTTATAGATTGGGGAGTGGGGGAGCAGGGGGGCAGAGGAGACAAGGGGACAAGGGGACTTAAATCAGAACTTGCAACAAGTGTTTCCCCTTGTCCCCAATTCTCAAGAGTCCCCAAGTCCTCTTTCCCATGCCCAATGCCCCATTCCCTATGCCCATTTGTTTTGTATAGCCGCGAGATTTTAATTGATAAGTATTTTGACAACAGCAGACAACGCTTTGATAGTAGAAAGCGCCATTTCCCTTTTATTGCTACTTATCCAAGTACCAGCAACGGCGATTCTATTTTCGCGCCTGCTAAAGGGGCCAAGACGGCTTCCTCCAATAGAACCGCAACAGCCGACACTGGAGCTTTTGGGTAAGGTTAGCGTTGTCGTTCCCACGCTGAACGAGGCGCTTCGCATTAGTCCTCTGTTGGCTGGTTTAAGTCATCAAAGCTACGAAGTTCGGGAAATTATTGTTGTAGACAGCAAGTCTGTTGATGGTACACCCGACTTGGTAAAAGCGACACAGCAGAAAGATCCGCGTTTTCGCGTGATGACAGATGACCCCTTACCCTCTGGTTGGGTGGGACGTCCTTGGGCGTTGCATAATGGTTTTCTCTTTAGTTCTGAGGGTAGTCAGTGGTTTCTGGGGCTGGATGCTGATATCCAACCACATCCTGGTTTGGTTGCTGGTTTGGTGAAAACGGCCGAAGCACAGGGCTATGATCTCGTTTCCCTTTCACCCCAGTTTATCCTCAAATATCCGGGAGAGTGCTGGCTACAACCGGCTTTGTTGATTACTCTGCTTTACCGATTTGACCCGGCTGGGATCAATACAGAGCAGCCAGAACGGGTGATGGCAAATGGGCAGTGTTTTTTGTGTCGCCGCTCCGTTTTAGCTGCTGTGGGTGGCTATAGCAGTGCGAGTGGTTCTTTTTGTGATGATGTGACTTTGGCACGAAATATTGCTGTTCAAGGGTATAAGGTGGGCTTTTTAGATGGCGCAAAGGTGCTAAAAGTACGGATGTATGAAGGGGCGATGGAGACGTGGAAGGAATGGGGGCGGAGTCTCGATCTTAAAGATGCAACTTCTCGTTCACAGTTGTGGGGAGATTTGTGGCTACTCACATCTGTTCAAGGTCTACCCCTTTTAATAGTACTTACTTTTTTCTTGATTTCCCCGCCACTCTCGTACTCGCTACACACGGGATTAATCGCGTTACCCACTCCCCCACTTCTTCTGCTAGGACTAAATTTATTTTTGGTGGTAATTCGCTTTGCTATGCTAATTGCGATCGCACCTTCTTACGATCGCAAAAGCGCAAAAGGCGGCTGGTTATTCTGGCTTTCCCCTTTTGCTGATCCCTTAGCTGTGCTACGAATCTTCTTATCTGCATTCCACAAGCCACGCGAGTGGCGGGGACGCAAATATATATAGTGGGGCATTGGGCATTAATTATTCTTCCCCTGCCTTCCCTACTCCTCTTCACCTCCTAGTTGATCCCCGCGTTCCAGTTCCCAAAGAATTTGATTTCCTTCACGGCGTACCCGTGACACTATCCAGTTTCGCCAGCGCCATTGATCTCCGCGACTGGTAACAGCGCTGGCGTGGACATCCATCAAGTCTGCTAACTCAGAACTAGTGATTAAATAGCCTTTCTCTGAAATTTCGTCAGCGATACGCAGAGTTTCGACCAAGCTGCGGAGTTGCGAAACCCTCATTTCTGGCGGTTTTTCATCGATTGCGGCCGCAGTTGGCCCAGTAGATGGTTCCATAACGGTTATATCTGGTGCAGAAGTACTGATTTCTTGGGGACTTTGGTTAATTATTCTAGAGTTTTTTTCATAATCAGCTACTTTTGCTACATTTAGCTCATTTATAGAGGGTAAAGATTTGTAAATTTCTGTAGGTGTTAATTGTTGTAGCGAAGGAATTTTACCACTAGCATAGCTGCGAGCGATCGCATCACAACGTTCGTTACCTATGTTACCAGAATGTCCCCTAACGTGTTGCCATTTTACCTGTTGGGTATTAAGTTCATCAAGAGTTTCCAAAAGCTCTTGGTTTTGGACGGGTTTACCATCTGACTTTTTCCAGCCTTTCTGTTTCCAGCCTTTCACCCACTTGGTAACGCAGTTAATTAAGTATTCGCTATCGGTATGAAGGGTGATGGGTTGGGTTTGTTGAGATGTTTGCAGAAATTGGAGGGCTGCGATCGCAGCTTGCATTTCCATTTTATTGTTAGTGGTATGAGGGGATGCATCGCCCATTTCGTGGATTGAGCCATCGCTAAAATAGACGACAACTCCCCAACCACCAGGGCCAGGATTTCCGGTGCAAGCACCATCGGTATATATGCTTTGGATTATGGGTTGAGTGGACATGGTTAGGGTATCGAACCGCAAAGGACGCATAGACACGAAGTGGCTTCCCGCAGGGTAGGACGCTAAGGGAAGAGTAGATTAGCTGCGAATTTTTAAAGAACATCCAGGCTATTATACTGGTTCGTACTCCGGGAACAACGTTCCACAAGATTGTGGGAAAAAATTGTATTTTGCTATTCGTTGGATAACGCTTACGCTCAACCGAACCTACGAATATTCTTAACCGACGAGTATTGTCATAGCTGTTAATCAGAAATTTGATAAGATATCCGAAAAGCTACAGGCTCAGGATGTAGACATAAAGTGTTATACCAATTTGAAAAAAAATAGACCATTTGTAGAGACGCGATTCATCGCATCTTTACCCAACGATATGTTGCTCATTATGGTTTAAGTCATGTGGAAAAACCCACGAATAACCTAACTCTATTACCAACGCTCTTAGGGGAAAAATCCCAAGTCTCTTTCTTAAAAAGAGAGAGACTTAAGGGAACTCCAAAAAATAAATTATCTAATTTCTGGACTTCAGTACGACTTTCCCTCCGCCTGCTCCCTGCCCCCTGCCTCTATAGCGATGGTATATTTTTTTATTTGGAAGTTCCTAAAGAGAGCTTTTCCAGATACCGCGAAAAGTCAACTGTTATCAGTTCTGCAATAATTTGAGCTAAATATATTCAATTATTCCAGAGATAATAACAGAGTAGTAAGCTATGTCATTTTTCGATGTAACTAGCTATTTAATTTTTTAAACCTACGAGCAATTACTTTCTCTACAACAAAAGTCAATTATATTCATAGAATAATGTAGTATGAGTCAGAACACTTTTGAAAACATTAAAAAGTCTTTTCAGCCTAAACTTAGCAGCATAGTTAACATT
Organism: Nostoc commune NIES-4072; assembly: GCF_003113895.1. Classification (NCBI taxonomy): domain Bacteria; kingdom Bacillati; phylum Cyanobacteriota; class Cyanophyceae; order Nostocales; family Nostocaceae; genus Nostoc; species Nostoc commune. Next base: position 2,599,847 of record NZ_BDUD01000001.1, read on the forward strand.
GGCTTTAGAATAATAAGTATTTTGGTTTTAAGTTATTTATTTTTTATTCCAGCTAAAGGACTTGAGAAAAATCGACGACTAGATACAACAGAAGTAGGACTTTTAACAATTGTATTATTGTTAAACTCTTCAGTTCTTGAAAGACTAGAAAAATTACAATTTGGTAGCAATGGAGTCGAATTAAACCTAGTACATAATAAAATTAAAGCTAATATAGAGGCTAGTCAAAAGGAGTCAAAAGCTTTAGCTCTACTAGGGACTTTAATAGAAGATGATGAAAACCAAAGAAAGTTTTTTGACTACTTGCTAGACGATGGAGAGCGAACAACTCTGGAACATTTATTTTATGCTGAAAAAGAGCAAAGACAGTTTCCGTATAAAAAAGAACAATCCTGTGAGCAAAGATTGAGACATTTACGAGTATTAGGCTTTATTGAACCTTTAACAAATTATCAAATTAATGAATTGCCCCCCCAAAGTAATTTAAGAGACTATTTTAAGCTTACTTGTACTGGAAAAATATGTCTGGCTTTAGGTTCTAGTTCAATTGCTCCACAAGACATATTACATCAATGTGAAAGTGACTGTCATTGCTACAAAATATTGACTCAGATTATAGAAAAACAAGGTCAATATGGGCTAAAGATGAATAGCATTAATAATTAAGTATCTATCGATAACCCTTGTAGAGATGTTGCATTGCAACGTCTCTACACACGATAACTACATACGTTTTAAATCTTGTAAAACTGCGGTGGCTGATTGATAGCGATCGCTAAAATGATAGCAAACCATCTTATCTAAAATTGCCGCTAATTTTTCACTCACTTGCACCGTTTGCCGCCACATAATATTACCCGTTTCAGGATCTGGGTGGAGGTCTTGGGGTGGTATCCCAGTTATGGCTTGAATAGCAATCATTCCTAAAGCGTAAATGTCACTGCATAAGCGCGGATGACCGGCAAATTGCTCTGGAGGTGCATAACCTCGCGTTCCGATGGCTACTGTGGCTAATTCTGTTTGCTCACTACTTGGCGGTTGCATCAATTTGACTGCACCAAAGTCAATCAAAACCAACCGATTATCTTGAGCGCATCTAATAATATTAGCCGGTTTGATATCACGATGAATGACTCGATGCTGGTGAACAAATTGTAGAACTTCTAAAACTTGTTTGAGCATCTCAATTACAAATGATTCGTTCTGCACATTCTGCACAGGCGGTAATTCTTCACTTAGGGTATGTCCCTCGATATATTGTTGAATCAAATAAAATTCTTGGTCATCTTCAAAATAAGCAAGTAGTTCGGGAATCTGATGATGTTTACCCAATGATTGTAATATTTCAGCTTCACTATTAAACAACCTGCGAGCAACTTGCAAAAATCGGGTATCTTGACGGGCTGGCATTAACTTTTTAACTACACAAATCGGATTACCTGGGCGTTGAGTATCCCGTGCTAAATAAGTGCGGCCAAATCCACCTGCACCAAGAACTTGAGAGATTTTGTAGCGTCCACCCAAAAGTAAATCACCTGATTTTATTTCTGGTGAATCAATTGGGGGAGGAAAATCAAGATATGAGTCGGGAAGTGCTGTTTTATCTTCTAAGAGTATATTTAATTGAGCGATCGCTTCTTGTTGTTTTTCAACTTGCAGAATAATCACCTGAGTTTGTCGCTGATTTTGGTGGCTAGTATAAGTAATCACACAGATACTACTAATCACTAAAGCCAGTCCAGAGGGAACTAATGGTATCCATCCGCCTTGCAAAAACAAAGCAACGCAGATTCCTACTAAGCCAAGTAGAGTTGTCCCGACCACCACTAGCAACAGCAACGGATTTTGCCACCGCCATGCTATAATTCCACCTAAAAGCGACCAGCCCCACATCCAAATAAGTTCCGCCCAGTCTGGCCAGTACCAAATTAGAGGTCGCCCATCCAACACTGTACTGATAAGTTGACTTGCTATCTGTGCATGAATAAGCAAAGCAGGCATTCTGGGTGGTTGATCTGGCAAAGCACTATAAGGTGTATAAAAGCTACTTTGAGGGTAATTAGCTGCTGTAGTGCCAATAATTACAAGGCGGTCTTTGATTAAACTGGGTTTGACTTGTCCACTGAGGACTTGTGTGAGGCTTACTTCCTCGGCGAGGCTATTGGGGTGACGATAATTTAATAATATTTGATAGCCATCTGCATTCAGATGTTCGTAACTACCGGAATTCGGTTGTAAACGCGGAAAGATAATTTTACCTAACTGAAAATCTCCTTTATTAATAAAGTCATATTTAATGCCTTGTTTATCCAGATAATTAATTGCTATGAGCGCACCAAATGCAAATGATGTTGTACATTTTTTTTCTGAAGAGTGAACAAATAACAAACTGCGGCGGAGAATTTGGTCGTTTTCATTGTCAGCAACCACATTGCTAAACCCAACATTATCTATAGGAAAATTTGGAGGTGGTGGAATTTCATCTCTACCCAAGCTGCTGAACAAACAGGTACTGACGATGTTTTCTTGATTTTGTAAATTAGTTACTAAATATTTGTTTTCTGGCTGGAAAAGATATAAACCAACAATTCGCGGTTGATAAGATTCTATTTTTTTTAATAGCTGATTGATTCTACGAGCTGATATAATCCCTTTGTCTTGTTTGAGATCCTCGTCAGTGATTTTTACCAGCAAAATCCGCCGTTCAGGTGCTTCTGGCGGACGCGATCGCAACATCTGGTCATAAACTCTTAACTCCCAAGGCTGCAACCATTTGAGTTCCCGAACTCCCCAGATAAAGGTGGTGACTCCTACACTGGTGACTAAAATCATTTGCAACCAGCTTTTGCTCTTGGAAGTTTCACGGGAATCCTGAACTTTGACAAAAGACACACGAAATTTTTCTAATAGTCTACTAATCACGGCGTTGCGGCGGTAGCCTGAGTTGGGTAGATGTTGCAGGCGCAGAAGTTAGTTTTCTGACTCTAGGTTAAAAGCTGATTAACCTAAGCTTCTATATTAATTTAGCAGTTTACTTGCTGCTTAGAGACTAGACAAGCGATTGCGCTATGCAGCTAATCATCTGTTTGAGATATTTGAGCATCTTCAACAGGACTGGCAATTGGGAAAGAAATAGGATTAGTAGATGGGGTTAGTGAATCTAACTCGGATTGTTCGAGTGATGCTTCAATGCTTGAATTAGCAAAATAGGAGTCAAATATCTTATCATAGTTAGAAGCAACAGCTAAAAAAGCGCCACCCAAAATATAGATAGGTAATGGCAAATTAAATTTTTTTAACCAGTCAAACAGTTCCGCCAAAGCAAACAGCACTAAAAAGCAGGCAAGCCAAACCCTCATGTTTTCATTCCCTAGATTGAAACAACTCTATTACTAGCTTAAAGGTTGCCTAATAGTTGATGTAGTACATAATCACCAACTTACAACCTCTATAACTCTAGATAGATGTAGTGAGAGTTATAGCATCTGCTATATTCCAATATCTACTATAAAAATTAAAATATATTTAGCTTATGCCTGCAATCGAACAGCCAAGAATTGCATAGCTCGTTCGTTAGACTCGGCAGTGCCTCAAACTTTCACAGGTAAAACTGGCAACGATATTAGAGGTTTCGTTCCACAGTATAAACCGATGGGAAAACGGATGGACACGTCGCCAGATTTTTGAAACCTCAGATGTCTCGATTGAGAAATAAAATTTTCCCCTTGTTAAAGATTTAATTGATCGTCTAAAAGCTCAAGAGGTTACAGATTTGCGGCAATATTTGGGCGAATACGAGCAAGTAGAAGAAAATCTGCGTCATAGTGAAGCACGCTACCGCTCACTGGCAGAAGCAAGCGCATCCATCGTCTGGAGCGCCGGGCCTTGGGGCAACGTTGTTGAAGATATTCCGACTTGGGAGGCGTTTACTGGGCAAAGTCCCGAACAATATAAAGGATGGGGTTGGGTTGACGCACTGCACCCAGATGACCGTACCTCTGTAAGTGCTATTTGGAGACAGGCTTTTTTTGGACGCAGTGTTGCAGTTGCCGAGTATCGTGTTCTGCGGCATGACGGCGAATACCGATACATGAAGATACGCGGTGTACCTATACTTGATGAAACAGGCGAAATCGAGGAATGGGTAGGAATGTGCGTAGATATCAGCGAGAGCAAGCAAGCTGAGGCAGAACGTGAGCAATTACTAGCGTTACTGAAAACAGAACAGACTCACTTGGTTGAGGCTAATGTTCTACTTGATACCCTCTTCAATAACGCACCTATAGGTATTGGTTTATGGGATGAGAAATTAAGATACGTCCGATTGAATGACGCTTTAGCTGAGATTAACGGTTTTCCCCAAGATGTGCATATCGGTAAGACTGTTGCCCAAGTGCTACCAGGGGTAGATTCTACGGTCATGGAAGCTTTTCGCCATGTGATCGAGACGGGAGAATCTGTTGCTCAAGAAACTAGTGGAGAGACACCCGCCGCGCCTGGAAAGCAGCGATACTGGTCGGTGAATTACTATCCGATTCAACTACCAGGTGATATTACCTGGGTGGGTGCAATCTGTCAAGAAATTACTGCTCGCAAGCAAGCAGAAGTCGAACGTCAACAGCTATTTGAGCGAGAGCAAGCGGCTCGTGTTGAAGCTGAAGCTGCCAAAGAGCAAGTTACCAAAATTTTAGAAAGTATCACTGACGGCTTTCTTGCCTTTGATACTGAGTGGCGCTTCACCTACCTCAATCATGAGGGAAGCAGAACTCTAGGGCGTTCCTGCGAGGATTTGCTCGGAAAAAATTTATGGTTAGAGTTTCCAGAACTGGCTAATACTAGCTTTGGCCAGCTTTATCAAAGGGCAGTTGCTCTAGGAACGCCCCTTGAGCTTGAAGATTATTACCCACCCTTTGATGCATGGTTTGCGGTTCGTGCCTATCCTTCACCCACAGGATTATCACTTTATTTCCGTAACATTAATGTACGCAAACGGGCAGAGGCAAAACTGCGCGAGAGTGAGGCGTGTTTTCGGCTGATGGCTGAGAATTCAACTGATATTATTTCACGCCACAGAGTAGATGGAACTCTTCTGTACATTTCACCAGCTTGCTACACAGTATTGGGGTATCAACCAGAGGAATTAGTAGGTAATCACAGCCAGGAGTTAGTTCACCCTGATGATTTGGCAGAGATTGCCAGGAATTATCCAGTCAATGCCGATTTACCAGATATTTATACTGTTACTCACCGCGCTCGTCACAAAGACGGACATTATATTTGGTTAGAAGCAACTATTCGAGCTATCCGCGATCGCCAAACTAAAGAAATTTTAGAAATGCAAGCGTCTTCGCGGAATATTACAGAGCGCAAGCAGGTGGAGAAAGAGCAGCGTTTTCTAGCTGAAGCTAGTGAAATTTTGGCTGCATCATTAGACTACGAGACAACCTTAGCTAGTTTAGCGCGTTTGGTAGTGCCTGAAATAGCTGATTGGTGCTTAGTTGATATTATTTGTGACAATCAATTAGTCCGCCGGGTTACAGCAGCCCATGCCGATCCAAAAAAACAAGAATTGGTAGAACAGTTACAAAATTATCCACCTGATTTGACACTAAAAAAAGGTATTGCTGAGGTAATAGAGACAGGTAAATCACAAATTACTCATTTTATTTCTGATGAACAGATACAAGAGATAAGCCGCAATACCAGTCATCTAAAAATTTTGCAAGAACTAAATCCGACATCCGGCATTAGTGTACCCCTCATAGTTCGAGGACGGGTGCTAGGAGCTATGACTTTGGTTTCTTCTTCAGGTCGTCGCTACCCTACCAAAAGCCTAATGTTAGCCGAGGAGTTGGCTCGCCGGGCTGCCGTGGCCGTTGATAATGCTCGACTTTATACAGAAACACAGCAATCTCAACAGGCGGCTTTACGGGCAGCATCTCGCACTGCGCGTCTGCAAGCCATTACCGCCGCACTTTCTGAATCTCTGACTCCGGCACAGGTTGCTGAAGTAATGGTAGAGCAAGGTATGGCAGCTTTGGGAGCTAGTTCTGCTTTAGTAGCCCTAGTGACTAAAAGCGGCACTGAACTAGAAATTGTCCGTGCAGTAGGTTTTGAACAAGAAGCGATGGATACATGGCGTCGATTCTCTATTCATACATCCGCACCACTGGCAGAAGCAGTACGAACCAAACAGCCTATCTGGCAGGAGCCGACAACAACAAGGGTTGCTCGTTACTCACATCTAGCTCAGGAGTATGCACGGCACAATTATGCAGCTTGGATTTCAATTCCATTGATCATTGAGGGACGAGCCATCGGTGGCATGTCTCTAGCTTTTGCCGAAATTCAGGAGTTTAATCAGGATGATCGACCCTTTATTCTGGCATTAGCACAGCAGTGCGCTCAAGCGATGGAACGGGCCCGCCTATACGAGGCAGAGCAAACGGCACGGGAAGCAGCAGAAAACGCCAACCGAATTAAAGACGAGTTTCTAGCAGTTCTTTCTCATGAATTGCGATCGCCACTCAACCCAATTTTAGGATGGTCTAAGCTACTCCAAACCAAAAAACTTGATGAAAAGACAGTTCCTCAAGCGCTGAAGACTATTGAGCGAAATGCTAGGTTACAAGCTCAACTGATTGAAGACTTGCTGGATATCTCCCGGATTTTACAAGGTAAACTTAGCCTGAATATCTACCCAGTTGATTTGACATCTGTGATTTCGGCAGCAATGGAAACAGTGCGGCTGTCAGCAGAAGCGAAGTCAATTGAGATGCACATCAGCCTGGAACCACATTTGGGGCAAGTTTTAGGTGATTCTGGCCGATTGCAGCAAATCGTTTGGAACCTGCTCTCAAATGCAGTTAAGTTTACACCTGCGGGGGGACGGGTTGATATTCGACTGGAACAAGTAAGGAATGGGGAGTGGGGAGTAGGGAGTGGGGAGTGGGGAGTAGGGGGTAAAGAAATACCAAACCACTCCCCGCTTTATGCTCAAATTATCGTCAGCGACACAGGAAAAGGCATCGATCCTAATTTTCTGCCTTACGTGTTTGAATATTTTCGCCAAGAGAACAGCAGCACAACCAGAAAGTTTGGTGGACTGGGGTTAGGGTTAGCGATCGTCCGTCACTTAGTCGAACTGCATGGCGGGACAGTGCAGGTAGAAAGCGAGGGCGAGGATATGGGGGCAACTTTTACAGTAAGACTCCCGTTGATTCAAAATCAATTAGAGATTAAACAGGACATTAGCGACTCAGAGACATCCTCAAATTTAAATGGTGTCAATATTTTAGTAGTGGATGATGATGCAGATACGCGAGAATTTATTGCCTTCTTGCTAGAGCAATATGGGGCAAATGTGATAGCAGTGGCATCAGCAAATGAGGCACTAACCGCTTTAAGCCAATCTCTGCCAGATATACTTTTAAGCGATATTGGGATGCCAGAAGTGGATGGATGTATGTTCATGCGACAGTTGAGAACACTGCCAGCAGAACAAGGAGGGCAAATTCGAGCGATCGCACTTACCGCCTATGCTGGAGAAATGAACGCCAAGCAAGTACTTGCAGCCGGATTTAACAAGCATCTTGCTAAACCAGTAGAGCCAGCCGAATTAGTAGATGCGATCGCTAACTTAATAGCTGAATAAACCTGTCTGTAGCTGTTAGTTTTCTCAACCTAAAAGTACGTCGGCGTGCCACCTTTTCTAAAACTGATACATCTAATTTAAGTTCGGGAGCAAAAGCTTTAGCAACTTCAGTTGGGTTTTTTTCAGCCCATTCTCCTACCTTGTCTGCTTCTTCTAAAAATACTCGCACCAATTCGGGATTTTGAGTGACAAATTGACGTCTACCTAGATAAAAGCCGCCTAGAGTGTTAATTCTTGCTGCATTTCTCAAATTACGAATTGGGATAATTTTTTCCACAAGAGCCAAAAAAGGGTCACTACCTACCCAAACTTCAACTTTGTCTTGAATAGAATGGCACGCTTGATAAGCGTAAACCCATGATATTACTGGCTTTTGGGTATAGGGTGTAGGGTGCAGGGTGTAGGGAAAGAAGAAGATGTTGATTATTCTCTACTTTTCACTTATTAGTGTTGGTGGAGTAATAGCTGCATATTCTTGAGGCGTGAGCAATGCTTCTTGAACATCAATCTTTTTAGGTAAGATTTTTTCGTTATAAAATAAATCTGCAACACTTTGTTGAGCTTTCATCAACTCTGAAGTAATTCCTTTAATTCGATAAGTAGCGCGTCCAGAAATTATTTCTTGAATGGGCAGATCAATTTTAAGCACTGGTGCTATGAGTTTGGCTACCTCTTTACGATTTGCTTCTGCCCATTGACCGTTTTTATCAATTTCTTCTAAGACAATCCGAAGTAATTCAGGATTTTCCTTAGCAAACTCGCGTGTTCCTACATAATATCCGCCTGGGGTTCCAATATTTGTGGCATCTCGCAGTACACGCGCACCGTGAAGTTTTTGAACCAAAGCTAAGTGAGGATCACCAGTTACCCAAACTGGAATATTTCCCTCAATAAATGCACCACGGGCTTCGACATTGGGCATACTTAAAACTTTAATATCACTATATTTTAAACCCACTTCTTTTAAGGCTTGGATGATAAAATAGTGAGAAGCAGAACCTTTTTGAAAGACAACTTCTTGACCTTTGATATCAGCTAAAGTTTTAATTGGAGAATTTTTAGGAACTGCGATCGCACTACCTTTACCTGAATTAGGGCCAAGTCTTCTTCCAGCCAAATAGACGATTTTTGCACCCGCAGCTTGAGCAAAGATGGGAGGAGTTTCTCCAACTGAGCCAATATCAATTTTGCCCACATTCATCGCTTCCATGAGTTGTGGGCCTTGAGCAAATTGTGACCACTCTACTTTCAAGCCCAAAGGCTCCAAACGTTTTTCTAAAACTCCTCTGACTCTAACTAAATCACCAGAGCTTTGATACCCTATTCGCAGCAACTTTGTTTTAAAAGTTATAGTCTTAGCCCCTGCTGGTTCTGCTTTAGGATTAGTTGCTGTATTTGTATTAGATACAGTTGACGTACAACTTATTAAAGTAGTAGATAAAGCTACAAAGCCAGGGATTACAAATAAAGCTATTTTACTAATTACCGTTGTCTTAGTTTCCAAAAAATTATTAAACATTTTTGCACCTCAACTTTTGATTAAATACTGATATCACAACATCAGTTAATAACTCCTGGTTTAGAAGCCAATACTGGAGTTTCATCAGATGGTACAAAGAGTGCGCCAAAATATAGAGAAAAGTTCAAAAGCTGTTCATCGGAGAGCTTTTGGTCTTTGAAAATTAAGATGTGGTGATGTCTGGCGACAAGCCACTTCGCGTCTACGCGCAGAGCTTGCTTAAGTTGTAATATAACTTCAGGTGTGATCGTTTGACTGGCATCAAGATTGGTAACTATGGCTCCCAAAGGAGCATCAATAGACCTAATTTTAACTTCTGTCAAAGTTAAGGTAGGCATCACATTCTCCTGTATTTTTAGTCTATTCTTGGGATAACTACTTATTTGCTAAAACATCTGAAGGAGTAATTTTGGCGTACTCTTCAGGCGTCAAAAACCCTTCTCTAACATTTACTTTTTTGGGGATAAGTCCTAAGCTGTACCACTTATCTGCAACCTGTTGTTGCTTGGTAATGGTTTTTTCAGTAATTGGTACTAGCCCATAGTCATATTTATCATGCATTATTTCTAAAGTAGGTGGATCTAGCTGAGTTACAGGAGCCAGCAGTTGTGCTACTTCTTTGGGATGATTCTTAGTCCAAATTTCTGCCTTTTCTATTTCCTCTAGAAACACTTTGATAACATCAGGATGAGCCTGATAAAACTGGCGTGAGGTTGAGTAAAAGTTGCCAGTATCCCGCAACTTACCACCATCTGCTAAAACACGAGCTATTTTATTTTGTACATTTCTGGTAGCAAATGGCTCCCAAATATACCAAGCATCCACCTTGTTCTGACTGAATGCTGCATTTGCGTCTGACGGCGGTAGATAAATTGATTGGACATCACTCAGTTTTAATCCCGCGTCTTCTAATGCCTTAACTAATAGATAGTGCCCAATAGAGGCTTTTTGAAAAGCCACTTTTTTGCCCTTCAAATCGCTAACACTTTTAATCGGTGAGTTTACAGGAACTAAAAGTGAAATGGCTTTACCACTAGGGCGTGTAGTAGCTAGATAAACAAGAGGCGCTCCTGCTGCTTGTGAAAATACAGGAGGCGATTCGGCTGTAGATGCGATATCTAATCCATTTGCATTCAGGGCTTCTAGCTGTTGTGGCCCAGCCGCAAACTCAGCCCACTGCACTTTAAAACCCAGAGGCTCTAATCGTTTTTCTAAGGAACCCTGTTTTTCTAAAACTGCTAAAGCGGAAAGTTGTTTGGAACGTACAATCCGTACTACTTGCTTCTGAGTTGATTTCTTTGTAGTACTAGATGAAACTGCCGATTCAGGGGAAGCTGCCGACTGTTGAGTGTTATTTTTTGCCTCACTACAACTTGATAGGGTCGTCGATAGCATTAAACAGTAACCGAGAGCAAACAACAAGGAACGACGTGTTGTTCTCTGGCTTTTTCTGAATTCAAACTTTCCTTTTAAAGCTGGCATGGGTTGTTTTATTGATTTCCCTCTAGGTGGTTAGAACAATGATGATTAATTGCCATGTAACAAACAAAAAATCTTTTATATTAAGTTATCTGAAAACTTCAATAGATATTTTTTCTAATTTTAAAAAGTTTATTTATGATTTTAGGGAATGGGTGGGTATTACCCACCCCGCAACGACTCGAGGAAATGAAAATTTAATAGTTAGGAGGGAAAACTTAGGAAGTGGAGTGAGAAGATCCCACTCCAATATCGTGCTAATGGAAGATTGAAACTTGTGAATAAAACTCTGTCTTGTTCAATGTCCAATGCCCTAAGAATATTGGGTGATCGCAGGTAGTTGATCGTTGAGTACCCAATCGCCGATCGCACGCAATTTGTAGTCCACAGGATCGTGCAGGGTAAAGGTTCGTAAATCCCGCCAGTAACGGTCAAATCCATATTTAGTTGCAGTGGCGCGAGTTCCCGTAACTTCAAAGATGCGGTTGGTAATATCTATACCGACACGGGTAGCTAATGCCTTGGACGCGGAAACTGCAATCGCAACTTCTCCCCTCTCTTGATGAGTCAGTGCTACATCCTTATCCCATGCTGCTTGCACCTTCTCGGCTGCTTGGTCAGCTAGAGCGATCGCAGCTTGGATTTCCACCCAAAAGTCTCCGTAATGATGTAGAAGATATGGGTCTTGAGTAGCACTATCTACCCCTGATGTAATCCACGCTTTAGTAGTAGTTTTTGTGTACTCACGAGCGGCGGCGAAGGCTGCTTTAGTAATTCCCAGATAAACATTGGTTTTTGTTAGCTGGGCAATAATACCAAGAAAAGTTGAGAAGGCACTATCAGGAGGATTGGATGTCCCTAAAATCTCATCTTTCTCCACTAAAACATTATTAAATGTATAACTACTGCTATCAGTGCGACGTTGCCCGATGTTGTCCCAATCTTGATTAGAAACTAACCCTTCCCTGTCTTTGGGAATTATGAATATGAATGGCAATTCTACACCATCTTCTAAAGCGGAAAATACCCGGTAATCTGCAACAGAAATACCAGTACCAAAGCTTTTAACACCATTAACCCGAAAATTTTCACCTTCTGGGTTAATTTTCAGCCTAGTATCTCGCGTATTGATAGCGTTTGCCCAAAATAAATTATTTTTAGCAGTTTCTCTATAGTATTTTTCCTTTTGGGCTGGTGTGCCGGAAACGTGACCCAAAGCCGTCAAATTGAGATGATTACCATACAATTGACCAATTGAACCATCAGCTTTTGATAGCTTTCTAACAATTTTTAAAGCATCAATCCAAGTTGCACCAATTCCACCATATTGCTTAGGTATAATCAGTGGCAACAAACCACTTTCACGCAGTTTATTAATTTCCTCTTCTGGAACTCCGGCTTGAGCATCCCTTTCAACTGCTGATTGAGCGAATTCCTTGGATAGAGAAGTTGCTAGGTCAATGTAATCCTTTGGTTTTTTAATATCTAGCACCATAATCAAATCATTCTTAGTATTTTGTAATTCCTAATTAAGGCAAAACAATTAATACAATCAGTTTCTAATTCGTTGCTCTGTGAATGTGAGGTAAAACATCCTTTTCCAATGCAGAATTTAGGAGAAATGTAGAGTGGGCAAGGCCCACGCTACAAATGAACAGAGGAAATGGAACATGGAACGTTGTAATTGTCATTAGTCATTAGTGATTCGTCATTTGCAAAGGACTAATGACTAATGAAAGTTATTTCTTAGCCGCTAAATATTCGTTGGCGGCTTTCTCAACACCTGTACCCTTGAAGAAGTCTTGATTGAGACTGGTGTACAACTCTAAGGGGTGGATTGAGAGGAAGTAGCGGAGGTCTTCTTCAGTAATGATTTCGTGTTCTGCCATTGAGTAAGCGTTGGCAGTAACGGCGGTGATATCAGGCACATCCCAGTGACCGGAATCTGAACCCAAGAAGGCTTTAACTCTGTCGCCAAAGGGATTAGCTGCACGATTAAAAGCTTGAGCTACACGGGTATCGTCTGATTCTGTACCGAAGTAGAAATGATTTAAGAAGCGATCGCGCACATCTTCTGGCTTCTCAATTCCTGCTAGTTCAAATTCGTCGAGTTCGCCTGGATCTTCTGGAGCCAATAGTTGATGGTGGAATCCTAAACCGTCACCAATTTTATCTAAGCGTCCATCTACCAATTCGCCACCGTAGCGGGTGTACAACTCTACTAGTGCTTCCTTGTCGATAATGGCAGGATTGTTATTTGACAACAAATGTTGTTTATTGCGGGTTTCCCAGTGCCAAATAATATCAGCGTATAGACTAGCACCCCAAGCTGAACCACCTTCTAAGAAGGCAAACTTTAATTCTGGGAAGCGACGGGTAACTCCACCAAAAAACAACGATTTGCATAATGCTTCCGCCGCAAAGGCAAAGTGATTAATGTGATTGTACTGGGCGTTGGTGACAGAACGCTGAGTTGTCCAACCTTGGCTAGAAGCATGAGTTGTGGGTACAACTTTCAGTTCTACGCACTTAGCCCAGAATGGATCGTAATCATACTGGCTATCTAAGCCAAAGTTATCAATCCAAACCACTTCGTTAGCTACTTCTTTGCCATACTTTTCAAAGGCAGGAATTGGACGACGAACATAACCAGGAATTTGAATTGCTTTGAGTCCCAAAACATTCACGGCATATTCCAACTCTTCAATCCCTTCTTCGGGAGTGTGCAGGGGAATGGCGGCGATGGGTGTTAAGCGATCGCTATAAGGGCGGAAAATATCAGCATGGTAAGTGTTAACTGCTCGACAAACAGCCCGCCGCATTTCTTCGTTGCCGATATTCGGGGCCATTGTTGCCAAGTTGGGGTACACCACGGCAAAGTCTGTACCTGCTTCTTGCAAGCGTTCGTGCAGCAACTTGGGCAAGCTAATAGTAGCCAAATTCAAAGTATTTTTTGTTGGACGACCCCACCAGTTAGGGCGATTGCTGCGATAAGCAAAACGTTCTTCCCAAGTTTGCTTGTACCACTTAAAGCGGGAAGATCCTGGTAAATTTTCTTTGAAACGTTCAACAAGTGCAGTTCCACCAACTTGCTCTAAATAATCCAAGACTGCGGGTTCAAATTCTTGGGTATGTACATCGGTATCAATGATCGGATAACCAAGTTTTTCCCGAATTTGAGCAGACTTGGTTTTTTGTGGGCGGTCTAGAGCAATCGTCATGATAGTTTACCCTAAATTATTCAAATGTTTGTAGGGATTGGCAAAGGCCCAGAATCAATCCTTTGTAGAGACGGCGATTTATCGCGTCTCTTGCCTGATTTATCGCGTCTCTTAACTTAATTTCCCAGCCAAAAATTCATCTGCTGTTTTCTCCACAGCCGTACCTTTAAAGAAGTCACGATTCAAGCTGGTGTACAACTCCAAGGGATGAATTGACAGGAAGTATTGCAAATCTTCTTCGGTGATAATCTTGCGTTCTACCATTGAATACGTATTAGCAGCGATCGCAGTTATATCAGGTACATCCCAGTGACCAGAATCAGAACCCAAAAATGCTTTAACGCGTTGGCTTTGCCCGCCGTAGGCATCGCCATAAGGGTTAGCTTTCCGGTTAAAAGCTTGAGCTACACGGGTATCATCTGATTCTGTACCAAAGTAGAAGTGATTCAAGAAGCGATCGCGGATATCCTCTGGCTTGGTAACTCCTGCTAAGGCGAATTCATCCAAATCACCTGGTTCTAGGGGAGATACTAAGTCAGCGTGGAAACCTAAACCACTGCCTAGTTGATCCAAACGACCATGTACTAGTTCGCCACCATAGCGGGTATAAAATTCTAGCAGTTCTTCATAATTAACATTGGCAGGATTGTTATTTTCCACCAAATGGTCTTTATTGCGGGTATCCCAATGCCAAATCAAATCGGTGTACAAACTAGCACCCCAAGCTGCACCTCCTTCTAAAAAGGCAAACTTGAGTGTAGGGAAGCGGTGAGTTACACCACCAAAGAATAGAGATTTACATAGTGCTTCCCCAGCCGATGCAAAGTGACCAATATGGTTGTATTGGTAATTGCTAATGGAACGCCGATTGATCCAGCCCATACCGGAAGAGTGGGTGGTGGGTACAACTTTCAGTTCTACGCACTTCGCCCAGAAGGGATCGTAATCATATTTACTATCCAAGCCAAAGGTATCAATCCAGATGGCTTCGTTGGCTACTTCTTCGCCATACTTCTCGAAGGCGGGAATGGGGCGGCGGATATGTCCGGGGATTTGAATAGCTTTGAGTCCCAGCACTTTCACGGCATATTCCAATTCTGCGATCGCCTCTTCGGGCGTATGCATGGGAATAGCGGCAATTGGTGTTAAGCGATCGCTATTAAGGACGGAAAATATCAGCATGGTAAGTGTTAGCTGTACGGCAAACAGCCCGCCGCATCTCTTCATTACCGATGTGTGGAGCCATCGTTGCCAAGTTGGGGTACACAACGGCAAAGTCTGTACCAGCTTCTTGCAAGCGTTCGTGCAGCAACTTTGGCAAACTAATGGTGGCTAAATTTAAAGCGTCGTTCGTGGGACGAGTCCAGAAAGGAGGACGGGCGGTGCGGTAAGTGCGGCGTTCATCCCAAGATTGCTTAAACCATTTAGAGCGAGATGCACCTGGTAAGTGTTCTTGAAAACGTTCTGCGATCGCACTTCCAGCAACTTGCTCTAAATAGTCCAAGAATGCTGGGGGAAACTCTTGGGTATGTACATCAGTATCGATGATCGGATAACCAAGTTTTTCCCGAATTTGAGCAGACTTGGTTTTTTTTGGACGGTCTAGTGCAATAGTCATAGGTTCTACCTGATTTTTCAATTGGATTGGGTAGATAGTACTGATTAAGAAGGTTGTCTACTTTCTTCTTAACAGCATTTCTTTGAAGAAGTTGGGATTTTATTTACATATAATGTGGCAAGATTAGTAAAGATAAAATCTCGATAATCAGCTTTGCTGATTATATCCTTCTCCACAAACTTGTAGATATTAGCTGTAACAGCAATAGTCATAAAACCTTTTTCCAAACCGAGTATTATTGTATAAAAAGCTAAAATAGATAAAATTAACGAGACTGTTCTTTAGCAACCCAATCTGTTAATTTAAAGTCCGACTTTGCTAAACCCTGCGAGACTAAAAATTTCTTTGTTCCCTCTAAAAGTTTCACACCCTCGGCTGGTAATGGTTCTTCTGATACCTGTTTGAGTGGGAATGATACTTTAATGATGTTGATGGGATATTTAGTAGTTTGAGCGTGATACTGATAATATTCTTCAGAATTAGCTTTTAAATCTTTGGCTGCTTCTGTGAGAATTGCATTAAATTTCTGTGGGAAATCAGGCTGTTTTGCTAGAAAGCTTTCGGTAGCCACAACTAATGATGTCCCTGACAAACCCTGATGATTTGCCGAAGAATCAATCACTGGAAACCCTTGTGATTTCAGAAAAGGCCCTAAATCGCTTGAAGTTGCATAAGCTGCTATATCACCACGTTCTAAAGCTCCTTTTGCCTCAGTGGTCATCAAGTGGACAACTTTTACATCTTTGGCAATTTTGGCTTCAGCTAATAGACCCAGCAGGTATCGATGCATATAAGAACCTTTTTGGGTAGCTATTTTTTGACCCTTAAGTTCAGCAAGCGATCGCGCACCATTCTTTTTCGCCACTAACCAGGCGGTTGTATTAAATTGGCTAATCCTTAGCAGTCGGGTTTCCTGACCCCTTGCTCTCAGAACTATGGCTGGTGTATCGCCTAAAGAGCCAACATCTAATTGTCCTGCGACAAGCGCCTCATTTAGATCGGGCCCATTAGGAAACCTTGCAAAAGTAATGTTTTTAAATCCTAGTTTTTGTAGCTCACGCTCTAATATTCCCTTTTTCTTTGCCCAACCAAGTGCCCCTGTCGGTTCTGAACTACCTACATAACCTATTCGTAGGGTAGAAATGTTATTTGCAGCAACAGCGTTATTAACATTAACAGCCTCAATGGATTGAGCAGATTTAGTTTCACTTTGGCTACATGCTGTAGTTAGTAGTAGTAGGACACAAGCCACTGAGATTGATAATTTTGAAGGAAGTTTATAACCGTTCTCAATTGGGTGGAGTACAGTTTTAACCTCTCTCCTTTTAGGAGAGAAGCTTTGAATTTTTCCCCCTTCCCGCAACGAGTTGGGGGTTAGGGGGTTAGGTCTGTCTGGATACCTCACCGAATTGAAAATGGCTATATTTTTACTGATAGAACTTGTTCCTACTGGGAACCACAGCATGACTCTTTCCTCCGCCGTACTATTTCATCTGCTTTAGAATTTGGAATGTTTGATCGGCTTTTGCTGTTGAAGTGCGTTTATATCCCCAACCGATGTTTTCACGGTAACTACCCAGTAGCCCAACTTCTACCAATTCTGCCTCGTTGACCGAAGTCGTCACATCGCTTTCTGGTGCAACATAAAGAGCATCAACTGGGCAATACAATTCGCACATATAACAAGTTTGGCAGTCACTCTGGCGGGCAATGGTTGGCGGCGCATCGGGTACTCTGTCAAACACGTTGGTTGGACAAATGTTCACGCAGATATTACATTTTATGCACCGCGACTCGCTGACCAACTCAATCACACTAATGCTCCTACTTTGGATAAAGGCTTTTCTGTACTATGTAAAGGCTGACTCTTTACCCAGACTCGATCTAATCCACCGCTAATCAGGTGATGTTGCTGGTTAGGATCAAGTTCTGGATAGTCTTGATGTTTGTGCATACCACGAGTTTCTTTACGTTCAATGGCACTGCTGTACATCCACCGGGCTGTGGCTACCATTGCCGCAGCTTCTCGCGCCCGGATTAGTTCTTTTTCTGATGTTACCTGGCTACTGCGAAGTTCTTGCCAAAGATGATTTAGCTTACTCAAAGACTCGGTTAAGCCTTGTTCTGTACGGAAATAGTTCTTTTCGTAGGGGAATACTTCAGCTTGGACTGCTTGAATAATTTCATCAGTTGCCAAGCTTTGAGAGCGATCACTCCCACTCTCTAATACTACCTCTCCAACACCCAAAACTAGTCGTTGAGTTTTGTGTTCCCCTAAACTACGGCTATATTCAGCAGCCGATTTCCCCGACCAATAGCCAGAAGATATTGCCCAAGCTGCATTATGGCTACCACCGCCAGTAAATCCGCCACAAATCAGTTCGCGTGTAGCGGCATCTCCTGCTGCATAAAGTCCCCGCACAGAACTGGCACAACTCTCATCTACAATCCGAATTCCTCCCGTACCGCGCACAGTTCCCTCTAGGCGCAGAGTCACAGGGAAACGTTGGGTAAAGGGATCAATACCTGCACGGTCAAAGGGTAAAAAGAAGTTGGGCTGCGCTAAACGCATAGATGCCCGCATCGATTCAGCCGCTTTGTCTATGATGGCGTAAACAGGCTGTTGCAGTAATGTCTGGGCAATTACTGAACGTCTATGAGAACTTGCTCCCGGAATCACACTACCATCTTCGTAGGTGAAGGTTGCCCAATTATAAAACAGGGTTTTAGTAACTGAAGAAAAGGCGGGAGAGATGCCGTAAGCATTGGAAAATTCCATACCCGACATCTCAGCACCAGCTTCTGCTGCCATTAAATAACCATCCCCTGTCAGGACGTTGCATCCTAACGCTTTACTGAGAAACGCACAGCCACCAGTTGCGATAATTGTGGACTGCGATCGCACTAGCCATTTCTCACCAGTTTGACGGTTCACACCTGTTGCACCAGCAACAGCACTATCGTCATCTACCAGTAATTCTAAGGCGGGGCTGTTGTCTAAAATATTGACTCCTGCCCGTTGAATTTGCCGCCGCATCAGCCGCATATATTCCGGCCCTTGCAGCGATCGCCGATAGGGTTTGCCCTCATCGTCGGTAGGGAATGGATAACCCCAGTCTGCTAACTGATTGACGTTTGCATAGGTCTGATTCAATACCCGATCCATCCAGTTGCGATCGGATAAAAACCCACCCAACGATTCCCGACTTGCCTTTGCTGTTTCTCGTGCTTCTGGATCGGGCGGCACATACCACACACCATTTCCAGATGCCGCAGCACATCCAGTGGTTCCACAATATCCTTTATCTACAAGGATCACCCTAGCTCCACTTGATGCAGCACTCCAAGCCGCCCAAGTTCCAGCTGGCCCACCTCCAATCACAAGCACATCGCTTTCTAAGTCAAGTTTAAAATCGGTTGTTAATGTCTTTAGCATTTACAATTTCCCTCCATCGATAAAGTCTTAAGCATCAAGTCTTCAGCCCATCGATGCTGCACACCATTTTATAAATCTGTTTGCCTATCTACTTGACGACTTACGACAACACCAATTTAGTAATCCTGGAATAGTAAGTACATTAAATTGATCGGTAAACCGTAGTTTAGACATAACAAAGCTTTTCACAGTTTTCGACAAAAAGCAAGTATTTTAGTAAACAAATTCAAACGCCAAGTTATGTAAAATAAATTTTATTACCTATCTAAATAAGCTTGCCTTTTTGATTATTTTGTGCTTATCCAAGCTAACGTGTCTCTACTTGCGAGTTAAGGCGCTCCTTAAGACTCAAGAATCCCCAGACTTTTCGATTAAACGAGTTTAAGCAAAGTTTAATCAGTCCGGGGAGTGTCAAAGGTTAAAACCTAAATACAGTACGAACCCAAGCAAATAAACTATCAGGATTGCTAGAGTCAGAGTTTGGTGCAGTAATCCAGATCAAACCGGGCGTAACCTCAATATTATCTCCGATTTTATATTGGTAGAATGCCTCAACATGCAGGGAAGTATCTTTGTCCGCTCGTCCCGCACCCGCTCCCAAATCTACACCCCTACTGAGACTAATCATTTTTGGCTCCATACCAACTAAAACCCCCCCTAGAGCACCTTCACTAAAAAGATCAGGGAATGCCAGTCCTATCGCCCAATCCATAGCATTACCATCTCCGCGCCCCACATAGCGGTGTGCTGCATAACTTACCCACCCATTGACTGCGAACTTGGGATTAACTTGATAAAACGCCTGTAGACCATAAAGGTTGCCTATAGTTGCCGCTCCTGGCACGGTGCTGTTTACTAGGTTGCTCCCGACTGCTGGGCCGAAATTTGTTCCACTAAAACCTATAGTATTTGGTGGACTATATGTATTAACGTAAGTTGCCGCCACCCGAAAATTCCGATTAGAAGAGTAGTATATTAACTGTGCTAAAGCTAAATATCTGCCTTTAAATAAGCCATTATTAGGTGTGGGATTGTTACCGTTTGGTGCGCTATACGCTATCCCGAATTGAAGCTGTTTGCCTAATCCTTGGAGTATGGCAATACCGGGGCCGCTATCTCCATAGTTATAGACCAAAGACCGCCGTGAAAATCGTGAAATTCCATTAGCACCAGTCGCAGAAGACGATTCAAAATATGGGTTAATCGGGCCAGAAAGACCTATCTCACTAGCTCCATCAGATAAGGGATAAATGTTGACTTGGGTATTTGGAAAAGGTAGAAACCGATAGCGAACACCACTGAGAATAAGAGTGTTGCGTGCAAAAGTAATACTGGAGTTATCAGCAGTTCTTCCCTCATAAGTTCCTAATAATCCAGCTCTTGTTTGCCCTAATGATTCAATATTTCCACCTCCTATTGTTATAGCTAGTGAATCTTTACCGTTAAAACTGGTGTTTAACCGTAAACTAGTTGAACCTTGAAGTGTGGCATTGTGAGGTGCTGGTCTTTTAGAGACGACGTTATTACCTGCTATAAGTTCGCCAAGGACAATCTGAGCACGACCTATCAGTTTGGTTGTGGTCGTAAACTGAGTTGCTTCTAAATTCGCAGTTCGCGCTTCCAAGTTATCTACGCGTCCCCGAAGTTGAGCGAGTTCTGGAGAAAACTGTTCTTGTAGTTTTTTGATGGTATCCAAGTCTTCCCGTTTGACTAAATCTGCCGTTGAAGTTGCTATTAGTTCATTGAGGCGATCTAAAGCTGCATTCAACCCAGCTGCAAACTCATAGCGCGTTAGGGAACGATCGCCTTTAAATGTGTTATCTGTATATCCCGCAATTACACCGTAGCGCTCAACTAGAGACTGTAATGCTTGAAATGCCCAATCTGTCGGCTTAACGTCTGACAGTTGCGATACGGATGTTACTTGTCCTGCGGAATTATTTGGAGCTTTTTTGTCAGTTGGTGGTGCAACTTGCAACAATTGTGAGACAGGTGTGACTCGCTCTCGGAGATCATTTGGAGCTTTTTTACGAATGACTGGTGCAATTGAAGTATCTACTGTTTGATTGACAACTGCTTCTGGAGCTTTGTTATCTTCTACTTCAGTAATAGATACATCAGATTTAGGCAGTTCAGCCTGACTTTTGGCTGGATAAAAAACCAAGATGGCTAGAATATCTAGCAACGAAAGCAGGAAAAATATATATCTATAATTCCAGCGCAAATTCAACATGACTCCTTAACTCCTCAACCTTAAAAATGAATAAACTAGCTGTCAATCTGACAAAAAAGTAAGATAAATCATTTATTCAAATGCTTTTAATCAAACATTTAATTAGAGATTTACCAAAATTTCTCTGATCAGCTTCAAATCAGTACTAAGCAGTTGAATGTACAATCCATAATTCGCAGCAAACTATGAATTCTGACGATTGACAGAATCCCATAAACCTCTTAGATGAGACAATC
The DNA here is from genome assembly GCF_003113895.1 of Nostoc commune NIES-4072. Taxonomy (NCBI): domain Bacteria; kingdom Bacillati; phylum Cyanobacteriota; class Cyanophyceae; order Nostocales; family Nostocaceae; genus Nostoc; species Nostoc commune. The sequence continues at coordinate 2,621,243 of NZ_BDUD01000001.1, forward strand.
ACTGATTTAACAAAGACTTTTGTTTTTTTAAGAAGAACTCAAACCCATGCTATATAAACTGATACCTCTGAGACATCATAATGGCGTTTTTTTTGTTATGCTGTACAAAGTAAATCAATGGCTACTGACATTGATTAAAGCTAGATTTAGATGCAAGTTATTATTTGCCAATTAACATTAACTGAAAACACTAATTTGTAATCAGCTATATTTTGACAGCATCAATTGTTAATTAAATACGATAGTTCTATCGATTTACCGTATTTTAGTAGAATTATCTTTGCATAGAGCTTGCTACAATGCAATACCCAGTAATTTTTCATGAGGCGAAAATATGTCAAAATTCTTGGTTCAGTTAACTTTAGCAACTGCGATCGCTTACTGTATCGTAGGTAATAGCCGCAAATAGTCAGTAAAAATAGTTGGGGCTACACAGCCTGTTACCCCTTGTGTCTCCAGCAAGAATTGTCCGGTTGTTAAGCGTAGTCGAAACACTGCCTTTCTTAGGTCAATACTTGTCTAATTTTGAATAGTAGGATCTTCTATAGGATTACTATTTGATTTTTGAACGAAATTAAGTATTGTAGAGTGTGTTAGAACGGAGTTCGTAACGCACTATGAACACGAGTTTTATGCCGTACTCTCTGTGCTAACACATCCTACGTATATTTTCAGAAATCAAACCGGATTCCTATAAATTATCTAGTTTGTCAGAATTGCGCGTTGAGTTGGAGGATTTGTGATAAAAACCACCTACCTCTGCCAAAGTATAGAGGGGCCTGGCTTTAACTTCTTCATAGATGCGTCCTATATATTCGCCTAAGATGCCAACGCTGACTAACTGCACAGATCCGAGAAAGAAAATTGCCATCAAAATAATCGTAAACCCAGTTAAAGGCGAATGGGGGACAAAAAGCCGCCAATATAAGACTAATAAAGCCATGAAAATGGCCGCCGCCGCCGCTATTAACCCTAAGTAGGTTGATAACCGCAGTGGCACTATTGAAAAGGATACTAGACCATTGATGGCAAGCGCCAAAGATTTTCTGAAAGTGTATTTAACTTCCCCAGCAAAGCGGGGGTTGCGCTCGAACCGAATTGCTGTTTGCTCAAAACCAACCCAAGAACGCAGACCACGGATATAACGGGTACGTTCTGGCATAGAATTGAGAATATCTACAATCTGCCGATCCATTAAACAAAAATCACCAGTATCAGTAGGAATCTCTACATCTGCAAGCTTCTTAAGGATGCGATAAAAGAAGTAGGCAGTAAAACGCTTAAACCATCTTTCCTTGAGGCGTTGAGTGCGTTGAGCGTAGACGACTTGATAACCCTGTCGCCATTTCTCAATCATGTCGGGGATTAGTTCTGGTGGATCTTGTAAGTCAGCATCAAGGATGATGATAACTTGACCCCGGACAAAATTAAGACCAGCCGTAACTGCTATTTGATGACCAAAGTTTCGAGCAAAGCTTAGATAGCAAATGCGTGGGTCTTTTTGATGGAGTTCTCGCAATAGTTGTAGGGAGCGATCGCGGCTACCATCATTGATTAAAATTAATTCGACAACACCATCCAACCGATTCATTACTGCATTCAGTCTGCGGTATAGTTCAGGAATAATTTCTTCTTCGTTATAAATTGGAACAATCAATGAATACTTTGGTAGCATCTAAAAATCTTGTTTAAGTTTTGAACAGCCAAGCTGACAGACTACTTGTCATCATCAAGGTTTCGTTCTCAGTATACCTAGCAAGATTCAAGCCCCATTCTGATAATTTATTTATTATTTGGATTTATCTAATCCGAATCTGATTCTTCAAGGCTTTCTACAGCTTTTTTGGGAAAAGTCCGACGATGACGATACCAAGTAGACCCTGCTACGAGGGTTCCAGTTAAACCCAAGGCGAGTAATAGCGGTAAAAAATCGCCTGTTTTGACTGCCTTCAAACCAGAACTACCTAGTAATACAAAAGGTAATACACTAGGAACAGTACCAAGTGTTGTACCTAGAACATAATCTTTAAAGCTGATCGAAGTCAGCCCAGCCACAAAGTTGACCAAACCATAGGGCATGATTGGTACTAGTCGGATGGCAAACATATAAAAAAGACCTCCACGCCGCACTTCAGCATCCATCGCTTGCCAGCGTCCTGCTAGTCGTTTTGCAACTGTTTTACGTCCAATAGTTCGAGTAAAAATAAAGGCAATTATTGCCGCAATCACTGCTCCAACACTAGTCCAAAAAGTACCCAGCCAAGGGCCAAAAATTGCACCTCCAGTCAAATTTAGCACTGTTGAGGGCAAAACTAACATAGTTGCTACAACGTACAAAGCAACATAAATAACAGGTGCCCAGATTCCAGAAGATTTTAGCAAAGCTTGAATTTGTGCTGGTTCAATGCCGCCAATCAGATATATTACTATACCAGTCGCAATTATGCAACTCAGTGTGAGTACTAAAATACCAGCTTTCAAGTTCCACACTAGAATACTCCTGCTTTTTTTGTAACACAATCCATCTTTGGCAAATTTTCCCTTTAATTCATTTTTGAAAACCTTGGTTTTGGAAAGTGAGGTACGGCAGTGCTTATACATGTCAACAAAAGCCTAGAAATAGCTTAACTGTTGGCTTGGCTGACTTACCCGCCTTGAACTAAAGTTCTTTGGCTTTTAGCTAAAGTCTACTTAAGTAGACTAAAGATTTTATTTAGTCATCTTAAGATGACTTTAGCTATGTACCGCAAGGAACTTCAGTTCCTTGCGGTACATAGCTTTTACGTTACGCTGGCAGCAATGGGGGCTGCCATGCCCCTATACCTGGCGATATAATGTTATACCGCTTCTGAATAGGAACAGCTATAAATTATTAGGTACTACCAAAAAATAAATTATCCAATCTTAATTTGTAGGGGCGTTGCTTTCTGAACGCACCGTCTATATTAATCTGTTACGGTACGTTGTGCTTCTGGCTAACGCATCCTACAAGTTAGATATTTTTTTAATTGCAAGTTCCTAAGAGAGTTATTCCTGATGAATCGTGAATCTACACTAGTTTTTTAAATAATTTCCTGTAAAATATTAATAAAACTACGGTAAATACATCAAATTAACGGTGTTTATATTTCTCCTACCCTGACAAACATGCAAATTCTCTGGTTTATTCCTACTGGATCTCATGACGGACGCTATTTAGGCACAGATATTGGCTCTCGTGTTGCCACACCTGATTATTTGCAGCAAATTGCCCAAGCTGTGGATAATTTAGGCTACACGGGCGCATTATTACCCACAGGGAGTTCTTGTGAAGATGCTTGGATTACAGCTGCTGCTTTCATCTCTGTCACCAAGCAGATGAAATTCCTTGTAGCAATTCGTCCAGGAATTACTTCTCCAGGTGCTGCTGCACGGATGGCAGCAACATTTGACCGGATTTCTAAAGGAAGATTGTTGATTAATGTGGTGACAGGTGGAGATCCGGTGCAACTTGCTGGGGATGGCTTGCATCTGAGTCATGACGATCGCTATGATTTAACCGATGAATTTCTCACAGTTTGGCGGGGTATCGTCAGTGGGGAAACAGTGGATTTTAAAGGAAACTACCTGGATATCAAAGGTGGTAAACTCCTATTTCCACCAGTTCAAAAACCCTATCCACCCTTGTGGTTTGGTGGCTCATCTGCTGCTGCCAAGCGGGTTGCTGCTAGACATATAGATGTTTACCTGACTTGGGGCGAACCTCCAGAACAAGTAGCCCAAAAGATTGCCGAAGTTCGGCGACTGGCGGCTGAACAAGGGAGAACAGTCCGTTTTGGGATTCGCTTGCATGTAATTGTGCGAGAAACCGAATCTGCGGCTTGGGATGCCGCCAATGAGCTAATTAAGTATGTAGATGAGGATGCGATCGCAAAAGCTCAAAAAGACTTGGCTAGCTCTGATTCTGAAGGACAGAGGCGCATGAGTCAACTACATAGTGGTAGTCGAAAAACCTTAGAGATTAGCCCCAACCTCTGGACAGGAATTGGATTGGTGCGGGGTGGTGCTGGTACAGCCCTAGTTGGAGATCCCGACACCGTTGCTGCTAGGATGCTGGAATATCAAGATTTGGGCATAGAAACTTTCGTGTTTTCTGGATATCCCCATTTAGAAGAAGCGTATCGCACTGCTGAATTATTATTTCCACGCTTACCTTTACAGAGTGAACCTACACCGCTAACGCCACCAGTCGTAAGTACTTTTAGCGAATTTGTCACCAATGAAAAATTTGCTCAACAACTAACAAGTGCTTCATGACAATGCCAATTTTATATTTATGATTTGGGATTTGGGATTAAGTAAAAACATCAAATGTAAAATCTAAGATCAAAAGCTTGATACTTCTAGATTTATCTTCGTGAACAATCTAAAATCCCAAACCCAAAATGAAATGAGGGAGTAGCAAATAGTGAAACTAATTTTACCCGATCATCTCATTGCTGATATTGAGCCACACCTACCATCTGATATAGATGTTGTGGAGGTGGATAGTGAAGGTAATCTTGATGGTGATGCTAGTGATGCAGAAGTTTATGTTAACGGATTTTACCTGAAAGCCTCTACCCATGACAAAGTACTGGCAGCAGCACCCAGGCTGCGTTGGCAACAGTCACCGAGTGCTGGTGTGAATCACATCCTTACACCAAATTTTTTGCAAAAAGATATTATTCTCACTAATGGCGCAGGGGTTCATGCGATTCCCATTTCGGAATTTGTACTAGCATTCATGCTCTATCACGCCAAGAATCTGCGAAAATTGCAAACTTTGCAGGATGAACACACTTGGGTAAGAGGAATATCTCTCGAAGAGTTGGCAGACGCAAATTTATTAATTCTCGGCACTGGGAATATAGGTAAAGCGATCGCATCTCGTGCTAAAGCCTTTGGAGTCACAGTTTGGGGTAGTCGCCGCCATCTTGAACCCATACCAAATTTTGACAAAATTGTGGGTGTCGATGAGTGGCAATCGCTCCTGCCAGCCGCAGACTATGTAGTTATTGCTACACCATTAACTCCAGAAACGAAAGGCTTAATCGATGAAGCTGCATTGCGCTCTATGCGTCAGTCTGCTTACTTAATTAACATTGCTCGTGGTGCGATCGTAGATGAAGCCGCATTAATCACCGCACTACGTGAGGGATGGATTGCGGGCGCTGGATTAGATACAGTAGCTACAGAACCTCTGCCGCCAGAAAGTCCCTTGTGGTCATTGCCAAACGCCTTCATTACCCCCCATTGTTCAGCCCTTTCGCCACGCCTTAGAGAGCGAATAGCACAACTATTTATCGACAACCTCAAGCGTTACCAAACCGGTCAGCCCTTGCGGAATGTAGTAGACAAGCAAGCAGGATATTAAAATATTGGGGATTGGGGATTGGGGATTGGGGATTGGGGATTGGGGATTGGGGATTGGGGATTGGGGATTGGGGAA
>NZ_BDUD01000001.1:2627008-2638240 GCF_003113895.1 Nostoc commune NIES-4072
TAGGGAATAGGACTTGGGGACAAGGAGAATTGGGGACAAGGGGAAAGACTCGTTGCAAGTTTTCTCACTCAAATCACCTTGTCACCTTGTCCCCTTGTCCCCCCTACCTCCCCTGCTCCCCCTGCTCCCTCATCCCCCACTCGCCTCGCCACTCCCCAGTCCCTAGTCCCCAATCCCCACATTTGTATAAACAAGACTAAATACCTCTAAAGAAGTAAGCAATTATGGCGATGGAAAAATTGCCAAGCTGAAACAAAATAATATAAGGAATTTAACATCATCCGCAAAGAGAAGGACTACAATCAAAACGGACAAATGTTTCATGCTCCAACAAAAGAGGATTACAAAGCTATGTCCGACTTAAATCGCGGAATTATGAAATTTGAGGGTGCAGATTCCCCAAAAGTAGTCACTATCTCTACCGTGTTACTTCTGGGATCGATCGCTGCTCTCATAATCTGGGCGCTGCAAGCAGCCTATGCGCTAAACTAAAACCATTAGTAGCTTAGAAGGACACTTGTCTTAAACGGTTGCCGTCGTAGCCAAGTGTCCATTCAGCAACTAATAAAAAAAACCTCTAATCATCATCTTATCATCAAAAATTTTAGAAAAACTTTAGATTTTAGATTTAAGGTTTTAGATGGAAAATTTAAATCTAAAGTCCAAAATCCAGAATGTTTGAACCTTGGGGTGTCTTAGTTATTTTAATTGCCTGCCCCCTCTTGGGCGGATTACCCCTGATTGCATGGATCACTTACGCGCTTACGGGCAAAAAATTATCAGAAGTTGGTACAAAAAACATTAGTGTATCAGCTGCCTTTTATCATGGCGGTAGGTTTGTAGGAATTCTGGCAGTCTTGTCAGAAGCTTTGAAAGGAGTTGCAGCAGTCTTACTCACCCGTGTTTTCTTCCCAGAAGGATCGTTTTGGGAATTAATCGCCCTAATCGCTTTGGTAATAGGTAGATACTGGATAGGCAGAGGGGCTGGTACAACAAATGTTGTCTGGGGATTTTTTGTACACGATCCACTGGTGGCAATATTTGTATCCTTCTTTGCAGGTATTAGCTTTACAATTCTGCAATCGAGAAAGGTAGTAAAATTTGGGGTTTTACTTCTCTTTCCTCTGTTTGTGATGATTCTGCACCTTGGCGATTATCCCAGAATACTTGCTGCTGTCGCTTTAGCTGGTTTAATGGGCTGGATTTATACTAAAATTCCTGATGATATGAATCTGCCAGCCCAAGAGGCACAAACTGAATCTCTTGCGATGTTGGAATTTTTACGCGGCGATGTCTACGACGGGCTACGCCAACGCGCGATGGTTTCTTTAGATGAAGAGTTGGATGCTGCCATTGTTGGAGAAAAGGCGGCTACATTATCTCAAATTAAGCGCTGGGGTTATCCAGTCCCGAAAGGATGGGTACTGGCCCCAATCGACGATCCCCAAATGTTGACAGAATTTCTCCAGCCATCAGAGTTATCTCCCCTGGTGGTGCGTTCTTCTGCCATTGGAGAAGATTCATTTCACGCTTCTGCGGCTGGACAGTATGAAACAGTTTTGAATGTTACCAGTCCAGAGGCATTACAATCAGCGATCGCTCAAGTTCAAGCTTCCTACAATCATCCGTCTGCTGTGCAATATCGGCGCGATCGCGGCCTAAATGATACAGCAATGGCTGTGTTGATTCAACAACAAGTCCAAAGTGTATATTCTGGTGTAGCTTTCAGCCGCGATCCCATTACCCAGCAAGGTGATGCAATCATCATTGAAGCCCTTTCAGGTAGTCCGACGCAAGTCGTTTCGGGAAAAGTCACACCAGAACAATATCGCGCTTTTGTGATTGAAACAGAAAATTCTTCTTCTGTGCAATTAGAGGGTGAAGGAAGAGTCCCCCAAGCATTAATTAAGCAAGTTGCATACTTAGCTTATCGACTCGAAAAACGTTATCATGGCACTCCTCAAGATATCGAATGGAGTTACGACGGTCAAACACTCTGGGTGTTGCAATCTCGACCGATCACCACTCTACTACCAATCTGGACACGCAAAATCGCCGCCGAAGTGATTCCCGGAGTAATTCACCCCTTAACATGGTCGATTAATCGTCCCTTAACTTGTGGAGTTTGGGGAGACTTTTTTACTCTAGTTTTGGGCGATCGCGCTTTAGGGTTAGATTTCACGGAAACAGCAACTCTCCATTATTCTAGAGCCTACTTTAATGCATCCCTCTTAGGAGATATTTTTATCCGCATGGGATTGCCGCCGGAAAGTTTGGAATTTTTAACCAGAGGAGCTAAATTAAGTAAACCATCCTTGCAGTCAACTTGGGAGAATTTACCAGGACTAGGAAAGTTGCTGAGGCGGGAATTAAGTTTAGAAAAAGACTTCAAGGAAGATTATCACAAACGCTTCATTCCTGGTTTGTCGCAGTTGGCACAAGAAGATATAGATAACTTGGAACCAGCCAAACTGCTAATAAGAATTGACTTTATTCTAGAGTTGCTACGTCATGGGACATATTACAGTATTTTAGCTCCCTTAAGTGCTGCCGTGCGGCAAGCGATTTTTCGGGTGAAGGATGGGCAAATTGATAATAGCGTTACTCCAGAGATAGCGGCATTGCGATCGCTCAGTGCCTTAGCAACAGATGCCAAACAAGTATTGCTTGAGTTTGAACCACAGCACGTATTTGAACAATTAAAGCAAACCCCAGAGGGAGAAAAGATCCTGCGAGAATTTGACGAATTACTTCAGGATTACGGCTATTTGAGTGAAGTGGGAACAGATATTTCCGTTCCTACTTGGCGGGAAAATCCCCAGATAATTAAGCAGATGTTTGTGCAGTTAATGCAGGGTAATGAACCGCAATCAGGCGCTAAAGACGCAATTAATAGCATTTTTGCTGGTAAGCGCAAACGTGGATTTGTGCAACGGCGTGTAGATATCAAGGGACGAGTTACCGAAGTTTATTCACGGCTTTTGGCTGAATTGCGTTGGAGTTTTGTAGCTTTAGAGAAGATTTGGTTAAAGTCCGGCTTACTTAAGAAAACAGGAGATATCTTTTTTCTAGAGTTTGATGAAGTGCGGCGTTTAATTGCGGGTAATGATTCTAGGTTAATTGAGGAGTTAGATGAGTTAGTGGAATCGAGGCGATCGCAATTTGTCCAAGATAGCGAGATTATTCAAATACCCCTTTTAGTTTACGGTAATACACCCCCTCACCCCTTAGCTCCCTCTGCACTCTACTCCGATCAAATTTTACAAGGGATTGGAGCCAGTCAGGGACAAGCTGAAGGCAGGGTAAAGGTGTTGCGAAACTTACAAGATGTGCCAGAAATTGATCGAGATACGATTCTGGTAGTACCTTACACAGATTCCGGCTGGGCCCCATTGTTATTAAGGGCTGGAGGATTAATTGCCGAAGCTGGTGGACGGCTTTCTCATGGTGCGATCGTTGCTCGTGAGTATGGAATTCCCGCAGTCATGGATGTTCGAGGTGCTACATGGCTACTGCAAGATGGTCAACGGGTAAGGATTGATGGTTCTAGGGGTATTGTGGAATTATCTAACGATTTAAGACCAGAATGATTACCACTTCTCTGAAAAACTTGCCAGAAGAATCTGTTTCTCACAATGCCGAAATCAAGAAAAAGGTGATGCTACGCTTCGGCGATTTGCCTCACCTAACTAACTTTTCTCAAGCACGTTTTGCTCCCGGACAAACTGCACCAGCACACGCGCATCAAGATATGTGCGAAGTATTCTTTGTAGAAGCGGGTTCAGGAGTAATTCACATTGATGGTACAGAATACCCCCTGCTTCCAGGGAACTGCGTAGCTATAGAACCGGGAGAAATACATGAAGTTGTCAACAGTGGCTCAACTGAGCTTGTTTTGACCTACTTTGGTTTGCGAGTGGAAAAATCAGCGTAATTATTTTTAATACAACATAACAGTGAGGGCATAACAATAGACCTCTTGCAAAAGTGCTTTTTGCACTCTTGGGGAAAAGGGTAATGGTTTTAGGGGAAGGGGAAGGGGACAATACAGAATTTTTTCCCCTTCCCCCTTCACCTTTTCCCTGGACATTGCAAAAGAACGCCTTTGGAGTCGAAGGAACTGATTTTACAGAAACTACTAGTGAACAACTGGGCCGCTTACAGGCAATGAGATAATTGATGACCTTTTTGAATTGGAACAAAGCAACTTGACTTGTGTAAAACCGAGAGCGAATGGGAGCTTTATTCCTGCTCTGATTCAATAATTCGTGGGAAAAAATAACCACTACCTCTTGCTGTGATAATGAATTCTGGGTTATTCGGATCGGATTCTATCTTTGTCCGCAATCGTGAAATATGCACATCTACCACACGGGTGTCTGTATTCATCTCTGGTACAAAACCCCACAATTGCTGTAATATTTCTAACCGTGAAAAAATCTTTCCTGAATGATTCACTAACAACTCTAATAAGCTAAACTCCACACCTGTCAACCGAATATGCTGCTCATTTTTATGGACTTGCCGCTTACTTGTATCAATTTTGAGATTGCTCACATGGATTATCCCAGAGTTAGGAATAACGTTGACATTAGTTTTGTGAGAGCGCCGTTTTAGTATGCAGGCAATTCTAGCTTCTAGTTCCTTGGGTGAGAAAGGTTTCGCCATATAGTCATCAGCACCTAGCTCCAGCCCAGTGACCCGATCTGCTACATCTCCTAAAGCTGTGAGCATGATTATTGGTACATTTGACTCTTTCCGCAATTCTTGGCAAACACCGTACCCATCAAGCTTTGGCATCATCACATCCAAAACTATTAAGTCAGGAGTTTCTCGACGAAAAACTAATAGAGCCTCTTCGCCATCGCTTGCCTGGACTACATCGTAGCCAATCATTAAGAGCCGCGTTTGTAAAATCCGGCGGATACTAGCTTCGTCATCTACTACAAGGATTTTTCCTTTCTCACCTGATAAGTTTCTCAACGCTGTTCCTCCACGGCGAGAACCTTCAACCATTTATTATCTGCTTATTAGGAGCCAAAAGCGCAAAACAGTATTAACGTACTGTCATGATCAAGAAGCGATCGCTACTCATTCCAATCAACAGCGCTCCATCCACACAAGCGAGACACCACTGCGGAAACTTCGCCAACAGCTTTTAATCACGAAATGTTAAGCAATATTTCGCCTATATATTTTCCCTGTTAGTTATCGCTAGAAACACACTTAAAACGGGAATAATTAACCGCGCTTGCATCCCCACCCACAAGGGGATGGGGTTTTACGCGCGATCAATAAAAAATTGGCGTTAAATTACGATAAACCAATAAAGGTTTGTTACATTGCGCCTCAATAATATGACTATACCAATCTGAGTTAACTTAATTTTCGCCCCTTGAAGATTTGAACGCTTAAATGCGTCCGCAATAAATGATGGGCAAGTACATTATCCACTGACGGTACACCATCAAATAATCTTCCTTAAGAGGAAAACTTAGCGACAGCAAAATTACCATTACTGCTGTTGAAGTTCGAGAATTAACCGAGCAAAGCAAAGCGATAAGCCTGACGGCATGGCTACGCTTAGGGACTTGCATTTGGAACGCAAGGTGGAGAGGGCGTTTTTTGAAGCGGGGAAGGCTTTGATGGAACTCTGCGATGGGCTACGCCCCACCGTAGGCGATCGCCAACTGTACCGCTCTACGCATTAAACCTTCGAGGAATATTGCCGCGAACGCTTTGGTTACAGCCGCCGACAACCCTATCTATTAATGGATGCAGCAGTGATATTTGAGAACTTAAAGCAAAAATGTGATCCATTGGATCACATTTTGCTTACTTATTACAAGTTATCAATGACAGATTATCTTCTTCTTCTATCTAATAAATTAACCGCAGCACCAGCAGCAGCACCATTGACACCATTTTTCCAGGTAGTTCTACAACCACCAGAAATTGCACCTGCCAATACACCAGCACCAGCACCTACACCGATATCTTGAACAGGTAAACGTCCGTTTCTTCTTCTAGCTCTGGTGCGTCTTGCACCATTGGCAGCATTAACAGCAGCACCAGCAGCAGCACCTTTAAAAGCATTGTCTAATACCGAACCACAATTTGTTAAAACCCCACTTAATACACCTGCCCCGGCTCCAATGGCTGCATTATTAAGAACTCGGTCATCAGCAGAAGCAGGTTGAACCGGGATTAAACTATTACCAGCTAAAGTAGCAGCCATCAGACCAGGTAGGAATGCGCGTTTTAGCATGTTTTGCATGGTAGTACCCTCTAAAAACCTTACGATTGGTAAATAACCAAATTTCAGTGCGATCGCTACTCCTTGTATTTCTGATTTTAGACAATATTTACACCATAGTAATATTATCTAAAATAAGGATATTTGGATAATTGCACACACTAAAACGTAATTTTAGCCCAAAGCTTGTTGTATTTACTGAGTAGACAATAATTAAACTGACACATTAACTAAAAAACAGTGAACCAAAAAGTTTTTCCTCAAAGAGCGATGTCTGCGGCGGGCTGCGCCTACGCTAAAATATTTATAGCTAATAAATAGACATCTGGTGAAAATGATTGTAGAGACGTTGCATTGCAACGTCTCTACAAGGGTTTCAGGTAACGCATAATTAATTTCTGGAGATGTCTATAGTAAATACCGTTATATAATACTATTCACCTCAAGTTTTGTGTTTTACGCAAAAAACGAATAATTTTGAAGTTGTCATTACAGAGTTTAGAAGTAACCGCAAAGCAAGCACAAGTAGTACCGCATCATAGAGAGCATCCGCGACTTTGAGCTTCTTCTTTGGCGGGACACAGGATATGGTTGCTAGTAATAGGGTGCTAAGAAGGCAAATCTGGGGATGGAGGAAGTAGCGTAGGCGCAGCCCGTCGTAGACATCGCTCTCAAACGGGGCGTAGACATCACCCAAACCATTGAACCTGCTGCAAGAACATCGATTGCCTATTGAACGACCTGTATTTGAACCTATTTCATTTATCACTTGAAGATAGAGCAATGAATTTGAATTTTTTTATCGCTTTTAAACATAAAGCAATTACTAGTATTCATAAAAATTCCATCTAGCTTTTGATTTTATTTTCTTATAATCACTTCAAATAATAAGTTTATCCATATAGCAATACATATTAGAGATAAAGTAGATATCAGAATTTTAGGAATAGGCTTTTGATGAAGCTTTGGCGGTAATGATTTAGTAAGGATTGTTTTAGGCGACCAAAAATGTTCATTAAAATCGTAGTAACTCATTTCTATTTTTCCAGGAATTTAGTGAAAATAAGTATCAAGCAAAATCCGTAATAGGAATACGTTTGACAAAAATTTTGAATTTTCCAAGAATGATGGTATGATTTCGCCCTGAACTTGAACTTGATGTACCTGGCTCATTATTGTCAAACAAAGAACACAATTGCGTATTATCTAACCCAGCAAGTTGTGAACCAAGCTTGAAGTAACTTTTGGTTCTAAGTTCTAAATGGTTTTTAACCATTTTCTTTGTTCAAACACAGCATAAAAAACCGTAACATTATTAAAACAGAATTCAGGAGTCAGGAGCCAGAATGGGCTAAACCTTAGCTATCCGCTAACAGAATTGAATTCTGTGTGACTGGCATATTAGTGGGAAATCTGGCGCGAAGATTTGGTTTGGAAGCTTTTGTGTTAGAGAAGCTACTGGCTTTGACAAATGGAAATTTTAACTAATACCTTCAAAGTTATCCTTAAATCAATTATAAATTACAATTATTCAGAAATTGCAAAATATGTTGAGATGTAATTTGGGGTTGTTCAATTTGGGGCGCATGGCCGCAATTCTTAAGCTTTATTAATTGAGATTTTGCAATGGATTGCTGAAATTTTTTTGCATCTTCAGGTGGGAGCATATCATCAGCTTCTCCCCATAAAATCAGTGTTGGTTTGTCAACTTGGGCAATTCTATTTGCCAAGTTGCAATAACCCCCGGTTTTGACATAAGAAATCATGGCATCATGCCAACCAGGCATTTCCTGATGTAACATGGCACACTGAATAGCCAAAAGTAGCTTGGTATCTAAATTAGGTAAGTTACTACATAAATTTAATGCCAAGATGTGGCGTTGACGTAGATATTCTACAGCCAAAAAGTCAAAAGGAGGAAACAAGTATTTGCTAAAGACGGGAGCGCAAGTGTAACCTAAACTATTAATCAATACTAGTGATTTTACAACTTGAGGGTAAGTGAGAGTAAAATCAATTGCAGTTGCACCCCCCATTGATGCACCTACTAGTATTATCGGTCTGTTGATTAAAGTTTTCCAAAAATCGTAAAGATGAATTTGGATTGTAATTGGACTATAATTTATTTCTTTTTGCCTTTGTGTGAAACCAAAACCTAACAAATCTACAGCCCATGTTTCATTTTGAGTAGCAAGTAATGGCAACAGAAGACGGAACTCTAGGATGGAACTATCGAAGCCGTGTAGCAGCAGAATTGGTGTGCCTTTACTACCTTTGTGAATGTAGGTTGTCAAGATTGGATGTTGGCTTAAGGTGGTTGCAAGGGCAATTCTCTCAATACTTTGGAGAAAAGCGATCGCTTTTGGGTCTGTTAGTTGATTAACTTGTGATGGTAGAAAATTAGAAAACACTGGTGTTCAAAGCTTTAATCAAATTTGTAACTGAAACGGAACCAGAAATATTATAAGAATTACTGTAGGAAAAAAATAGCTAATCTAAAAGTCGTGTTGAGTATTTATTATTGTTAGTTTGTTTACACTTGGAGCGATCGCACAAGTTAAAGATAAAAAAACAAGAAAACAACTCTAATGCTCTGGTTCGAGTTGCTGTTGGAAGTAAGTTCGCAAGCTATCTGCCAAAGCTGGAACCTGAACAGCGCGGCGCACTAAATTTTCATCGGCTTCACGCACGTAGATTTGCACAATATCGGCAACTGTGACATTGTTTTCATCCCGACTCACCAGTTCAATCTCATCCCCTGCACCAATTTCACCTTCAATTCCAAAATGTCAATGCCTGCTGCCAATCCATCCAAATACTCTTCTACACTCACTCCTAAGTTTTCAATTTCCGACATGGGTATAATTAGTTTTTTGTTTGATTTTTATATTCAAGCATCTCTCACGTAGCTATCTCACAGTTAAATTATCCAATTTTTGGACTTCACCACGACTTTGCCTCCCCTTGCTTGTCCCTTAAATATGTTCTTGTTGGGGGCGTAAGCTGTTAATCGTAGCGGTCAAAACTAGGACAATTGCCAAAACTAACACGGTATTTCTGAGTATTGAGTTATTCGAGTGTTTGAGTGCGATCGCCACTAATGCCCAAAGTATTACTCCTGTATAAGCGATGTCTCGACGCTGGATAACTATAACTCCTGCAACTGCTGTTGCTATAAATGCCATGACAAGAGTCCAGATTACAGCAGAAATCCCCCAACCGTTCCACCCATGAAAAGACAAGGCACACGCTACGTTGACAATAGTCGCTACGCTAATCCAGCCTAGATAAGTGCTGATTGGAAAGTGAATACACCATTTTTTTAGCCGAGGTACACGCGATTTGCCAATTTCTAATCGCAAATAAACACCAATCAGGGGCAACAGAATCAAGAGCATTGCAATTACAGAAAGAGCAAAAAGCCGAGACAAAAACAGATACACCCAGATACTTTGAGCAACACAAGCAATAACCAATAGATAACCTGTTTTACGTAAATCAGGCTGATCTCGTTGGTCAGGTAGAGCTTGGTATACCCCAAAAGCAAACAACCCAAGGTAAATCAGCCCCCAGATAGCAAAGGCGTAATTGGCAGGGATAATCAGGACATTTTTAAACAAAGTATTGGAAATTTCCCCTATGCTGAGTCCATTAAGTGGAAAAATATTCGATACTACGTTGATAATGAAAGCACCGAAAATTGCAGCCAAAGTAACAAGCTGCCGCCAAAAATCCCGGTAATTGCCTCTTGTGGACTGCTGCATAGGATGTTAATTCATATCTTTTGTGCTTTTAGCTTACATCTGAAAAAGAGCGACGCGTATAAACCACAGGCATATCGAGCAAGTCAATGAGAAGCCAGAGCGATCGCTCTCTACTTACCTTAAATTCCTTTCAAGGCATTGCACCGGATAACCCCAGCCACAGCCTGATATTTCCTCTAAGAAAATTAGATAGTACACAAGGCAAGCTACGCATATTACAGCCAGCAGATGCTAAATTCAACTTGTGGCAAGACTTTGAACTATTTAACCTAGTTGTTAAAAATTATTCATCATGAGCTTCAAAACAGTAGTCTTCTATGGTTCCTACAGGAGCGATCGCCAGGGCATTAAAGCTGCCAGATTCATGATTGATCAGCTTAATCAAAGAAACCATGAGGTGATTTTTGCAGATGCAAAGGAGTATGACTTTGGCATCTTAGACCGGATGTATAAGGAGTATGGCAAAGGTCAGGCTCCTGCAAAGATGGAAGAGCTAGCAGAGCATATCCGAACAGCAGACGGTTTTGTAGTTGTTGCGGGAGAGTATAACCATTCCATTCAGCCAGGGTTGAGCAACCTGATGGCTCACTATCTAGAAGAATACTTTTTCCGTCCGGCTGGTATTGTTTCCTACTCAGTTAGTAGCTTTGGAGGAGTGCGGGCAGCTATACAATTACGCGCTTTTCTGTCAGAGATGGGAATGCCTACTATTTCAAGTATTTTTGCCATTTCTAAAATTGGGGAGTCTCTTTCTGAAGCAGGTGCTTCACGGGAGGCGGCTTTGACGAAGAGAGTTGGTCAATTTTTGGATGAATTAGAGTGGTACGAAGAAGCTTTGCTTCGACAAAGAAAAGAAAAAGGAAACCCGTTCTAATCAAGTCAGATTGGAGACAGGGGGCAGGGAAAGTGGTGGTGAAGTCCAGAAATTGGATAATTTATTTTTTGGAGTTCCCTAGTAAGAATTATTTAAGCGATCGCTTTTGTATGTAATAAACTTTGATCTCACTTCCATTCCTCTCTCCTTTTAGGCTACCGTGTACACACAAGTCGAATTTTTTCTTAAATCCCAAAGATTACCTACTTAATCGCAGTGATGGTTAGGGTGGGGTAAAACTAAAGCTAAAACCTTAGTAAATCAGGTTTGGGGTGAGGTTTTGAGAATTTATGCAATAAATATATTGAATTCGGGTGGTCGTTTATTGAATTCGGGTG
>NZ_BDUD01000001.1:2638753-2695841 GCF_003113895.1 Nostoc commune NIES-4072
GAATTCGGGTAGTCGTTTATTGAATTCAAGCAGTGGTTAGGGTGGAGCAAAACCCAGATTCAAAGAACAACTTCAGACTTGTGTGTACACCGTAGCCTTTTAGGAGAGAGGCTTTGAATCTTACTCCCCTTCCCTTGTAGGGAAGGGGCTGGGGGTTAGGTCTATATTAAACTCAACTGCAAACCGCGTTAACGGAGTTCAAAGACTCATTCACGAGTATGTCTCAAAGATTCATCAGGTTTTTGGCGAGTTTTTCGTGAGTCCTGATAGAATCTGAAAACGTATTAGCATGATTATGCACAACCGTATATTTACTACTTTATTTTTAACTCTATCTCTGGCTATCACACCCCAGATTGTAGTTGCTCAAAATAATATAGAACAGCTATTTCAACAAGGCGACGCTGCCGAAACAGTTGGTAATAACTCCCAAGCTGAAACGATTTGGCGTAAAGTTTTGCAACTTGAACCCAATAATGGCAAAGCTTATAACAATTTGGGTAATGCTTTGCGGCGACAGGGAAAATTAGATGCAGCATTAGCAGCGCACCAGAAAGCATTACAACTCAATCCTAATGATGCGGAAGCTTACGTGGGTATAGGAAACGTGCTAAATGCTCAAGGGAAACAAGAGGAGGCATTGCCAAGAATAATAATATAGAAACAAGGCAGTTATGGACAGAACAACAGAATAAACTAGCAAGCGTAGAAGACGATCGCCAATGGTTGCCTAAAGATGATCCCACTCTACCAGTTAAGCGTTCTGTGGTACGCATTACTGCCGAGTTTTTGAACAGCGATCGCCAGGGAATAGAGATTGGCACTGGTGTAATAATTCAGCGAGAAGGCAGCCGAACATTAATCCTCACTAATCGTCATGTCATTTTTGATGGCTATGAACAAGGTAAAAATATCCAAGTTGAATTTTTCAGTTCCCCGCCATCAGACCGAGTGCGAATGCGGCGAGATGCCAAGTTGTTCCAAATGACTTCCATAAACGAACAACTCGATTTAGCTATTTTGGAAGTTAGCGGTAAACTACCAGAAGATATCCAACTCTTACCCATCTCTTCAACTGCAATTACCCCGAAAATGCCCATTCGGATTATCGGTCATTCTGCTCAAAGAGGTGAAGATAATTCTTGGTCTAGGTTATTTAGTAATGCTTCTAAATCTGCGTCAAAACCATAGGAGACGCGATTAATCGCGTCTGTACAAGAGTTAGGAGTTAGCCCGATCGCAATACACTGCACCAAAGCTATGATCGGCATGAATCTCAATGACTAGATCAACAACTGTCGCATCTTTTACCAAAGGCTTGATGAATAATTCCGGGTGGAGCGATCGCCAAAAATAATTGACAAATTGCTCTATCTCTGCATTGCTCATCCCCGATTTACCCACAGCAATCATCTGCTGTTCCGCCTGTTTGCGCCACTCTAAAGAACACCGATAATCAGTTGGATATAGCACAATTAAGCTGTCTAATCTCTCCCACAATGGTAAATAATCGTGGAGGCGATGATTCATATCACGGGCAAATGCTCTATCTTCATCTGTGATAATTGGCGGTGGTGCAGTATCAAATACATCTGGGTCGAGTGGTCGCACACCCACAAACCAACCTTCAAATAGTACAATATCTACACCTGTGACAATTTCTGAAGTAGTGCGATCGCCAGCACCTCCAAAAGCAGATTTATCAAAGCGGGGAATCATCACAGGACTTTGCAACTGGCGGATTTGGTCTAGTACATTTAAACCTAAATCTACATCGTGGGTTCCTGGTGGGCCGCGCCAAATCAAGCGGGGATCTTGCTGTGTTAAAACCAAGCGATCGCTGTAAGTTTTATATAAGTCATCTAAAGACAAACTTACAGTCCGGTATCCCAACTGATCGAGAATCAAGCTGAGAACCTTAGACATTGTGGTTTTACCAGTGCCTTGTCCTCCCAATATTCCTTGAATCAGGGGGCGTTTTAACTGTTGGCGCTGCGATGCTAGCTTGATTCCCAAAGGTAGCCACAAGTCCCACAATACTTGTAACATTTCCTTGGGTTCGATTTGAAAAGTAGTTTGGCAGAATTGGCTAAAAGCTGGTAAGACAGATTTTAGTAAATGCGATCGCTTTTCTATCATTTCATCGACATTTTCCGGCGTGATTCCAAAAGCTTTTGCCCTCACCCCATCTGCTAACGCCGCTTCTCTTGCTGACTGCTTCTCCATCTCTTTCATCTCCCACCCTACGATCCCAGCTTAAAGGCTTCGAGAAACAGTCCGTAGATGAAACCAACTTTGAGGAGATTTAGTGAATCTACTAAGAGCGATCGCCTTGACAAAAAGCTCCGATGATAAAATATCCTACTGGTAATTTCCGTCAACATTACTAAAAAAGCAGCTACTACAATGTCTAATTCTGCTCGTTGACCGGCTGTAGTGGAAGCTACGTTTGCCAGAAAAAAACCTAACAAAAAACTAATGATCAGCAACGATAGCCGCCGCCAAGGATTTAAAAACCATTGCCCCAAGCGTGTAGCAATAGCATCGAATAAGTTATTGAGACGAGTGTTTTGCATCACATAGACTTCTGGGAAAAGTCAAGATATCTTGAAATATATCTATATTCAAAAGAGGATATTGGTTTTAGCCTCAGCTTGTTTGTTAATATTATAGATATCTCCTGGGTTTCTAGCGTTGATTCAAATTTGCACATCATATCATCTTTAGGGAAGTTTAGTACCTTAAAAAGGTGCTTATTCTAACGCAAGATGAAATATGCATCTTAGATTTATCTAAGGGTTTGGCAAAAAACGCCTTGTTGCGATCGCTATTACCGCAAAGCGGAAGTCAGCCCCAACTGTTGGATACGCTGTGTTTCGACTCTGCTCAACATAAATTCGCGTTCGTGTCAGTCAAAAGTCAAAAGACTGTGATTTTAGGCTTTTTGGCTGTAATAAAATGGTAGGTTTATTTCTGCCTACCTGTACTAGTGGTTTCACGAAAGTTTTATTTTTCTTTATACAAATGAATTGGCTGGCTCGGTATGTAATTTTCTTGTTTTTATGTAAGCCTACGGTCAAGACACAAAGCAATGGGTATCTTTACCCCAAGTTTATCAGACATCCAGGGAATTATTTCCTCCGAATATTGTCTAATCAGAATGATAATTATAATACATTAGTATCATTAATTTTAGGAAAGTCTATATTAGACTACTTTCTATGATTCCCTTTTGGGATAATAGGCTACTATTTGGTCAAGCCTAAACAAAATATTTATTTCTAATAACTATCAATATGAAATCCTCAGTATATCGTAACCTCGGTATTACAGTTTTTTGCTTGGGACTGCTTGCTGCTCTGGTGGGATGCTTTGGAGTGAGCGTATCCCTTGAGTCCACACCAGATACATCTTCACAACCGCCGACTGAAACTACTCAGTGGGAGACGACTTCCTCTACACCCGTTTTACCTCAAAAGGGTGTTTCAGCTAGTCTATCAACTCCAGCAACTACCTCAACCAATCAAGTAGAACATAATAATATTGAAGAGAAAACTTATCCTGTCTTGGCAGAGCGTGATAAATCAGCTAGCAAAAGTAAGCATCAAGGAACTTTGCGAATGAGCAATCAAACAAATCAGCCTGTACGGTTGGCTCTACTGGCGCGACAGTCCTTCGCAAAAGGCTCTGGTACTAAACAAGCTAACTATGATGTACCGGCACATTGGGATTTTGCTCCCCAAGAAGGTAGTGAGAAGGGACTAATTTTATCCCTACCTCAGAATAATTTAAAGCTGGAGAAGGGAGATATTTTAGTTGCTTTCGCACAAGATGGTTCCCGTCGTTACTGGGGCCCCTATGTTGTCGGCGAAACTCAATTACCGAAATGGAATTCGCAAAGCAGAGAATGGCAACTAGTGCTGAGTCCATAGTCGATATTTAGGAGTGGGGAGTGGGGAGTAGGGAATAGGGAATGGGAAAGAGTTTTTTCTGTTTCTTAAATGTCTTCATATCCGCCAAAATGTATTTGACAGACTAGTACTGTATTGGATGGGTTTCTTTGGAGACTTAGAACAACTGGCGTTACTGAACAGGAAAAAGGGTAATATTGTTGAATTCAAAACTCCGAAGAACAAAAGATAGATAATCAACGACTATTGAGTAGTGATTGTTGACTATTGACTAATGAGCATGAAATTGAGTGTTAAGCACACTGTTGATCAGTGGTTCAACAAAATAGTGAAAAATCCAGCCCTTGGTGTAACTGTGTCGATTTTGTGGTTGATATTGATTAACTGGATAGCTTTTGGGTGGAATTTGGGCAATATTGGCTTGATTGATGAGACAGAGCCGTTGTTTGCCGAAGCTTCCCGCCAGATGTTCGTTACAGGTGATTGGATTACCCCATTTTTCAATGGTGACACTCGTTTCGATAAACCTGCTTTAATTTACTGGTGTCAAGCGATCGCTTATGCAATTATAGGGGTGAATGAGTGGGCAGTGCGCCTTCCTTCAGCGATCGCAGCTTTCGCCTTAATTTGTTTAGCTTTTTACACCATACAGTGGTATTTCGCTAAACAAGACGAACTAGAGCAAGTTTCGCGCCCTAATCGCCGCTACAAAACATCTTTTATAGCAGCAGCCCTCATGGCACTCAATCCCGAAACTATTATTTGGGCGAGAACTGGTGTCTCTGATATGCTGCTCACTGGATGTATGGCATCAGCTTTGTTATGTTTCTTTCTAGGGTACGCAGGTAAGGGAGGGACTGGGGGCTGGGGACTGGGGACTAAAGGGAGTGGACAGAGGAGTGGGGAAGAATTTTCCCAATCCCTAACCCCTAATCACCAATCCCAGAGCGAAGCAACCTCTCCATTCCCTAATAAGTGGTATTTAGCTTTTTATGTGCTGATTGCTGGCGCAATTTTGACTAAAGGACCAGTGGGAATTGTTGTACCAGGGCTAATTGTTGCCGTATTTTTGCTTTATGTGGGAAAATTTCGAGAGGTGTTGCGGGAAATGCGCCTTCTCGTGGGTATGCTGATAATTTTAGGTTTATCAGTGCCCTGGTATGCTTTAGTAATTTGGCGCAATGGCTGGAATTATATTAATGCCTTTTTTGGTTATCACAACCTGGAACGCTTTACAGAAGTAGTTAATGGTCACTCAGCACCTTGGTATTTTTACTTTTTAGTAGTGCTGCTGGGTTTTGCGCCCTACTCAGTGTATTTACCACTCTCTATAGTAAGATTAAAGTTTTGGCAGCGATCGCACTGGCGATCCCTTGAACGTTTTCAACAGTTTGGTTTATTCGCCTGGTTGTGGTTTGCTAGCATCTTTGGCTTTTTCACCGTTGCTGTTACCAAACTCCCTAGCTACGTGTTGCCTTTAATGCCAGCAGCAGCAATCTTGGTAGCCTTGTTGTGGAGTGACTTTTTCCAGGATACAGAGGCTAGGCAAACAATACCTGTTTCTTCTCCCACTCCTCCCATCTCCCCCTCTTTTCTCCAAGTAAGTGGTTGGGTAAATGTAGTATTTTTATCATTCCTATCTATAGCACTGTTTAACATAACCCACATATTAGGTACTGATCCAGCTATAAGCAACTTCCACGAACAAATTCAACGAACTGGTTTACCAGTAATAGCCGGGGTAATGTGGCTAGTTTGTGCCGTTTTAGTTGCGGGTTTATTACTAAATCGCCAATGGAACCAGGTTATCGCTATTAATTTAATCGGGTTTGTAGCGTTTTTAATTTTTGTTTTAACGCCTGCTTCGTTTTTTATTGATCGAGAACGTCAATTACCCTTAAGGGAATTGTCTGCGGTCATTCTACAAGCAAAAGAACCAAATGAAGAATTGATCATGCTTGGCTTCAAAAAGCCTAGTGTGGTATTTTATAGCCACATTCACGTAAATTATTTAAGATTTCCCCAAGAGGCTATAGAGCATATAAAAAACCAAGCTGCCAAAGGACTAAAACCTGCTTCAGTGCTGCTGTTGGCTGAACAGAAAAAGTTTTTACAAATGGATTTACAGCCAGATGATTACAAGAATTTATCAACCAAGGGTGCTTATAACTTGGTTCGAGTTCCTTTTAAGAAAAATAAAACTGAAAAAATTGATATTTCATAATTAGTCATTAGTCATTAGTCATTAGTCATTAGTCATTAGTCATTAGTCATTAGGCATGGGGCATTGGTTATTAAGTCTTCTCCCCCTGCTTCCTCATGCCTTACTCCCCATTCCCCACTCCCCATTCCCATTAACATTTGTCATTGTAACCGTTGACAGCTAAAGCGTGATTAATCTGGTTTAATAGGTCTTCCATTGATATTGATCGCGGTAATATTTGGGTAGCGATCGCACCAACAATAGTTTCTATCGATTCCAAACCATTCTTCTTCTGCTTGTCAATTTCCTTGTAAGCTACCCCAGACTGGAAACTGGTTTCTGGGTGATTTAATCGCTGATTCAGTACTAAAATTGGTGGTAATTTATCAGGTGAATCTCCCAATGTTTTCAATGCTTTTAGCACGTCTTTGTGGATCGTGGATTCTCCTAAACAAATTAGCAGTAAGTCAACGCTTTGGTGGCGAATTTGTTGTAATACTTCTGCCCAACAGGGACTCATCGCCGCTTTGAAGCCTGCTGTTTGTAGGTACTGAATTAAAGCTTGGAACCACTCAGACCCCCGTTGTGCAGTTTCACTACTAATTGAGCAATTTTTTGCTGTCCCAGAACCCTTAACTTTGCGTCTTATTTGTGGTAAATCACGCAGCATTGTCAAATCCACTACTAGGATGTTAGGAGGACAGCAAATCCCAGAAGCAATTTCCAATACTGATAGCAAGGCATCTGTGTTTTCAGCGCGACTACTGTTGTCCCTAGCAAATGGTGTTAAGTAAGGAAATACAGATAATTCTGGGATTTTAGAAGCTATTAGAGTAGTTGCGACATCGCAAGTAACTAGGGGGATAGCCGCCAAACGTGGGTGCTGAATTAGTTGTTGTAGATAAATTTGGGCGGTGGTACTTTCGACATCTAGCAAAATAACATCAAACTGCCATACCCGCGCCAAAAGTTCTGCTTGATCTAGGTCATCTACTTCAATCACCCGGTGTTCTCGAAGTGAGGCGTGGGGATTAACCGATTCCAACTGGGGATTCACCAACCTGAGAATTCGTAGTGGGGTTTTAGTTGGGACAATTGCGCTGTTGTTTAACCCTTGGGGCAAAACTGCTGGTGAAGTACATAATTTTTCGAGAACTGGTGCTAAAAGGTGATTCTCTACTGGCAAACTTAAGAAACCATCGGCTCGGTTAGCAAATGCTTGCTCTTTTTCGGCTGCCGTCGCTGTCACAATTACAGATATATGCCGGGTTGCGGTGTCAGATTTCAGTAAAGTCAGCACATCCCAGCCAGATAGTAGAGGTAGCAACGGATTCAAAAATATAGCGATTGGTTGCAAGCGCCGAGCTTTTTCTACTGCTTCTGTCCCCGATCGCGCAATCACTACCCGATATCCTAAACCTTTAAGTTGTTCGGTCAAGTCTTCAATATATCGCGCTACTGCCTCGACTACTAAAACTAACCGTTGCGAACTGGCGGGATGATGCTGTGTGGACGTAATAACATGCCCAACGGCTGCGGAATTTTCTCGTGTCGATTGGTGTCGCGTTTCTTCCTCTTCTTTGATTCCCATATCTGGTTCCGAAAAGCCTGTCTTCGGAGGACTGGGCGGTAGAAGTAGTGTAAACTGGCTACCTTTTCCTTCACGCGATAAGAAGCTAACATCTCCTCCGTGGAGACGAGCCAGGGCCCGAGTTAATACCAGCCCCAAACCAGTGCCTTCAAATTGGCGAGTCAGGGGATTTTCGAGTTGTTGGAATTTTTGAAAAATTAAGTGTTGCTGGTGTTCAGGAATCCCAATGCCTGTATCCCAAACGGTAAAGGCAATCCAGCCTTCCCAACGACTCACCCGCAAACCAATTTCGCCAGATAATTCAGTGAATTTAAAGGCGTTGGAAAGTAGGTGTACTAGCATCTGGCGCAAGCGCAATTCATCTGCCACTATCTGGTCTAAACCTAGTTCAATGGAAAGGCAGAATTGGGGAGCAGATGAACGGGCGTTTTGAGTTGGTGAGGCAGATGTGGTTTTGGGAATTTGAGTGTGGATGGCTTTAGCATCTGATAAGGCGCGATCGCACACAGCCTGAATTTTCACCGGAGTCAGCGTCAAATCCATTTGTCCCGTTTCCATGCGGGTCAAATCCAAAATGTCATTAACCACGCTCATCAGGTGGCGTCCACTTTGATGGATCAGCCCCGCATAACGAGCTTGACGTTCGTTGAGTTCTCCCAACTGCTGATCCACCAGCAACCGCGATAATCCTAAAACGGCAGTTAGGGGAGTTTTGAGTTCATGACTAATACAAGCTAAAAATTCATCTTTCAACCGATTTAGTTGAATTAAATCGGCATTCTTTGCAGCCAATTCTTTGCAAAGCTGCTGCTGCTCAGTCACATCAGTAGCTAAAACTAACCACAAATCATTGCTGAGTGCAACTTCTTGTTCAGCACTCATGACTTGAAACTCAGGACTATCTAAGGGAATTTTGGCAAACTGCCAGATTCGCTCCTGACCATTTTGCACTTCGACAACGCAAGTACAAGTCCCTACTTGACTATCCAAATAGCAGCGACTATATACAGGATCTGATGCTTCTTGCTGGGTCAGTTCCTCTTCACCACCATGCTCACTTTCCCTACCATTGGGATAAACCTTGATGGCTCGTTGGCTAACATATTCTGGTTTTTCGGAGCGGTTAGGCACAAGTATTGCCTCCACCTGTTGCCTAACTCCTTCTGGATCTTTCAAAACTCCTAATTGCTCCCACCAGGCGGGATTTCGGGCTATCACCTCGCCAGTACCCGTTTGCAACATCAAAGGCCAAGGCAGCCTTTCTAGTAACTGTATCAGTGGCTGGTGTCTCAATGACTTGGATTGATTTGGCGGCTGTACACTAGACGACCTTTCGATGCCTGAACTTTGTAAACTAGCCATGCGTTCCTTAGCCAGCGATCGCAACAGCCGAGAACTATCCAGCAGCCCCAAATATTGACCATCAGAGTCAATCAGCGCCCAATCTAAGTTCTGCTTTTCGGCTTGTGCATAATTCAAGTGCAAGCCTAATTGCTCTACACGCTCAGAAGCTGATATTGTCTGTATTGGCTCAATTAGACCTTGACCCCAGATAGAGAGTGATTGGTGTAAATTTAGATTTTTATCGTCACTATGTGCTAATAATTTTTGGATTAAACGGGCAGAATACAGCAAGCCGATGGGGGATTGCTGTTGATTTAATACTACCAAGCGATCGCACTGCTCTTGCTCAAAAATCTCCAACACAACTGCTAGAGAACTTGTTTGTGGGCAGCTAGGTACGGTTGCCTGAAAGTCATAAAGCGGGTAATCTAGCATTAACATAGGGCTTTTGGGGTCATTCTTCCTGTGGAACCCTCCGGCATTTCCATCTGCCAAATCTTGATGGTGTTTTCGCCTGAAGCCATATCCTCTAAGAAGACTCATATAAGCAACTCTGGTTATTTCAACGCCATTAAAAAAAACGAGATTTACCCTCACGGGCACTTTTGCGTCCTTTATATTTTTCCAAGAGGCGACGTTTCTAAGTTCTAGCAACTAGCCTCCCCAGTGTCTTACTGGTATTTAAACTCCTCATCGATAGCGACAGCTAAAACAATTATGGCCCCAAAGAATCGCTTTAGAACCTTGAGGAATTATAATGATTTAGAATGGGACAATCCTTTAAGTTCGTTTAAGTATCTTATCAAGGAGCAAAATTAAAAAATCTATCTATTTGTATACATAAATATGCAAATAATAGATTAGCTACTGTGTCTTGCTATGCCGACAGATACCTCATCATCAGAAACCTACTAAGTCTAATTACTCAGTTGCTGCACTAAGTTATTGAGTAGCTAGGGGCCGCAAGGCGGAAGTCAAAAGTCAAAAGTCAAAATTTTTGTATATCAAGGCTTTTGCAACTTTTAAAATGGTAGCTTAATTTACGTCACGCTTTATTAGCACTACCTGCTAACATAGAGCGTTATTTTGGGGTGGAATCACCAGTTTACTGGACACCTAGTATTCCCTTAGAAGCGTTAGCCAAAGTCATTAGCCCACGTTTCTTGGTCAGGGCGATCAAGGAGATAGATTTAAGAATAAATGTTATTACCGATATTGATTCTGCAACCTAATATTAACAAATGTTTAGATAATCTAGTTAATCTATACAACCAAAAAGGTGGGAGCCGATGGGTGTGGAAACTTATTGACGCGATTATTGCCCAATTTTGCTATCTACCCCTTGTTGCAACTACCTCTGGAAAAATTAACTATTTACCAAATTTGCTGCAACAAAAATTAAATCAAGCACATACAGACAAGTATATCTATGTATTTGCCAGTCATATCCAAAAAAGCCAACAGCTTTTCCAGGAGATGACTCCAGCAGAAAGGCAAGGATTATTAAGACACCTTAAATCAGATTACAGTCTGATTCTTATAAACTATTTTACCACAGATAAAACCCTCAAAGAAAAAATTGATAAATTTATCAATACTATATTTTATGCGAATATTCCTGTGCCCCAAATCATCGAAATTCACATGGAGATAATTGAAGAATTTTCTAACCAGCTAAAATTAGAAGGAAGGAGCAATGAAGCGTTACTTGATTATCGTCTTACATTGATAGATATCCTGGCTCACCTATGCGAACTCTACAGAAATTCGATTTCTAGATAAATTAAAATTATCAATGTTGAACTTAGCACAAGCTACCTCTGTTAATCACCCCCAATGTGTAAACAAATATTGTATTTATATGCTCATGACTAGCTTGTATGTATATGGATAAAGCCAGAAAAACCTACGTTCTCAAACTTTACGTAGCAGGGAATACCCCTAATTCAGTCCGGGCATTAAAAACACTCAAAAATATTTTAGAGCAGGAGTTTAAAGGTGTTTATGCTTTAAAAGTGATCGATGTACTGAAAAGCCCGCAACTGGCAGAAGAAGATAAAATATTAGCGACGCCAACATTATCTAAAATTTTGCCTCCACCCGTTCGCAAAATTATCGGGGATCTTTCAGATAGAGAGAGAGTATTGATTGGATTAGATTTGCTCTATGAAGAACTGAGTGAAGGAGATTTTGAAGAGGAGAATAATTAATGAAGGAGCGAGAATACAAGGGATAGAGTTTTAAGGCGAGAATATTTAATACTAGTTTCGCCCTTATTGCGCGTAAGTACTTACA
Organism: Nostoc commune NIES-4072; assembly: GCF_003113895.1. Classification (NCBI taxonomy): domain Bacteria; kingdom Bacillati; phylum Cyanobacteriota; class Cyanophyceae; order Nostocales; family Nostocaceae; genus Nostoc; species Nostoc commune. The sequence continues at coordinate 2,650,098 of NZ_BDUD01000001.1, forward strand.
GATGCTCTCTACAAGACACGCAAGGGAGGCGACATCACCCAATCGTACAGACAAAATTCTTACTGAATTCTGACGCCTTGGCGGAGCGTCTCCGGCTCCGCTCCTGAGTTCTGAATTCTTCTTATAAAAAACAAGTTTTTAATACCCTTTTGTTATCAAGCAATGAGTGAAACCGAGCAAGTAAAACCAAAAAACACACCAAAAAGTGGGGGTGTAGAAAAAATTCGCACGATGATCGAAGGGTTTGACGATATTAGTCATGGTGGTTTACCAATTGGTAGAACTACCTTGATTAGTGGCACTTCCGGTACAGGCAAAACTTTATTCTCTCTTCAGTTTCTCTATAACGGCATCACTTACTTTGACGAACCAGGAGTATTTGTTACTTTTGAAGAATCACCCAGTGATATTATTAAAAACGCTCATGTTTTTGGGTGGAACCTGCCACGCCTAATTGAGGAAGGCAAGTTATTTATTCTCGATGCATCTCCTGATCCTGAAGGACAAGATATAGTTGGTAATTTTGATTTGTCTGCACTAATTGAGCGATTGCAATATGCTATTCGCAAATACAAAGCTAAACGAGTTTCAATCGACTCAATAACAGCAGTATTTCAGCAGTATGAAGCGATGGGAGTAGTCCGGCGCGAGATTTTCCGCCTAGTAGCTCGTCTCAAACTACTCAATGTCACCACTATTATTACAACTGAACGTAGCGAAGAATATGGCCCCGTCGCCTCTTTTGGGGTGGAAGAATTTGTTTCCGATAATGTAGTAATTGTTCGCAACGTTTTAGAAGGAGAACGCCGCCGTCGGACAACTGAAATCCTCAAGTTGCGCGGTACCACTCACATGAAAGGCGAGTATCCCTTCACAATTACTAATGAAGGGGTTAACATCTTCCCACTGGGAGCAATGCGCTTGACTCAACGATCTTCTAATGTCAGGGTATCTTCTGGTGTCAAAACTTTAGATGAAATGTGCGGTGGTGGTTTCTTTAAAGATTCGATTATTTTGGCAACAGGAGCCACAGGGACTGGTAAAACTCTGTTAGTAAGTAAGTTTATTCAAGATGGCTGCCTGAATGGAGAACAAGCAATATTATTTGCTTACGAAGAATCACGCGCCCAACTATCTCGTAATGCTTCCTCTTGGGGAATTGATTTTGAAGAATTAGAAGATCAAGGTTTACTCAAAATAATTTGTACCTATCCTGAATCAACTGGTTTAGAAGACCACTTACAAATTATCAAATCAGAAATTGCTGTCTTCAAACCAGCCCGAATTGCTATTGACTCCCTATCAGCATTAGCTAGAGGAGTCAGCAATAATGCATTTCGGCAGTTTGTAATTGGGGTGACTGGTTATGCTAAACAAGAAGAAATTACTGGTTTCTTTACTAACACAACTGACCAATTCCTGGGAGCGCATTCGATTACTGACTCTCATATCTCCACGATTACTGATACAATTTTGATGCTACAGTACGTAGAAATTCGTGGAGAAATGTCGCGGGCAATTAACGTATTTAAAATGCGCGGATCTTGGCATGATAAGGGCATTCGTGAGTATAATATTACTGCTGACGGGCCCGATATCAAAGATTCATTCCGAAACTACGAACGGATTATTAGCGGTGCACCTACTCGCGTTAGTATCGATGAAAAGGCGGAACTTTCTCGCATTGTTAGACGTTTTGAAGACAAACAGAGTTCCGAACCCTAAATTTAGTATCGTAGTATATTCTTTCCTAAATTTAGTATCGTGCTATATTCTGTGGTGAAGAAAGGTTTTCTGCCGCTAGATTGATTTTCGTGTGAGGGATGCGGTGAAAGGACAGCAATTATTCCATAGCTTATTGCCTGGTGTGACAGCAGCAGTCTTAACAACCCAGCCGACTTGGGCTGGTACTGTAAAACTAACTGGGGTACGGCTGGCCTCTTCTCCTAGTGTTTTGACTTCTACTTATGGTCAAGACTTAGTTGGGAGCATTGTGAATACGCAACTGCATTACGGTGCAAATGTTAGTGTTCCAACCCTAGTACCTGCTTTCGGTTTCAGTAAACTTAGTATGAAGCCTTTAAGTAATAACAGTATTCCAGTGTTTACGGCTGAAAACACTGTTGTGCCAATAAAACAAGTACTTAAGAAAGATAAAGGTAGATTTTTTAGTTTGACACCTACCTCTAATGCTTCCCAACAGCTTGCTGTCAGCCGTTCTGCTCAAAATAACCAAAAAAACAGTAATTCAAGCGCTTATGGGCAGAAATCAAAGAACATAGTAGTTCCCAACTACACTTCAAAACCCTTTTCTGTCCAAAAAGAAGTTTTGTCCCTGTCTTCTTTCCAGCAGCCAGTGGTTCAAAAGATAAATACTGTTACTCAGTCGCAGACATTTTTACAAACTTCAGCTACAGGTGTAGGATCAGCAAAACTGTTGTCAGCGCAACAATGTCCACAAGAGTTAGGGAAAAGCAAAACTGATTCCTCAGCTGTGCTACTAATTTCAAGTACCTGCTCACAACAAAATGCTGCTGGCTTACGCATTGCTCAGAGTAATACCCCAATTCCGACAGATTCGACGCCAACTCCTACTGCGCCGGAAACCGTAACTCCTGCACCAGAGGGTTCGGTGCAACCTTCCACAGTGCCGGAAACCGTAACTCCTACGCCAGGGGGTTCGGTGCAAGCTCCCACAGTGCCGGAAACCGTGATTCCTACGCCAGGGGGTTCGGTGCAAGCTCCCACAGTGCCGAGAAGCATAACTCCTGCGCCGTCAGGGCCGGTGCAAATTCCACAGAACCTGATTCCTAGCTCAAATCCCCTGCAATTTCCCACCAAACCGGAGGAAGTGAGACTTCAGGCAAATCAGCCGATTACTTTGGCACAGGCTTTGGAGCTAGCACGGCGCAATAATCGGGATTTACAGGTGTCTCTATTGGAGCTAGAACGCAATAGAGCGGTTCTACGCGAGGCGCAAGCTGGTTTGTTGCCTACTCTGGGAATTAGCACGGATCTTACTCGTAGTCAGTCTGCTAGTGGTCAGCTTCAAGACGAATTAAACGGGCAAAATCCGTTAGCCGTTCAGCAAGATCAACCCAGTACATCTTTTTCTGGTCAAGCACAACTTTCATATAACATTTATACTTCTGGGAGAATACAAGCTAATATCAGAGCGGCTGAAGAACAGGTACGTTTCTATGAGTTTGCTGTAGAAACTCAGTCTGAGACAATCCGTCTGAATGTTGCCACTGACTACTACAATCTGCAACAAGCGGATGAACAAGTACGCATTAGCCAGTCGGCTGTGGTGAACTCTGAGGCTAGTTTGCGTGATGCAGAAGCTTTAGAGCGAGCTGGGGTTGGTACGCGGTTTGATGTGTTGCGATCGCAAGTGAATTTAGCAAATGCCCAACAAAATTTGACTAATGCTAGATCGCAGCAGGAAATTGCCCGTCGTCAATTAGCCACTCGGATAAGTTTGCCACAGGCAGTAAATATCAGTGCAGCCGATCCTGTACAATTAGCTGGTCTTTGGAACCCAACGCTAGAACAAAGTATTGTGCTGGCTTATCAAAATCGTCCAGAATTGCAACAGCAGTTAGCACAACGCAATACTTATGAGCAGCAGCGTAGGCAAGCCCTTGCGGAGCTAGGCCCTCAAATTAGTTTGGTAGGTACTTACGATCTACTAGATCAGTTCGATGATAATGCCAGTGCTACTGATGGTTATTCATTCGGAGTTAGGGCAACCCTAAATTTATTTGATGGAGGAGCAGCAAGAGCAAGGGCAGCTCAGTCCAGAGCTAATATTGCGATCGCAGAAACTCAATTTGCCGAACAGCGCAACCAAATTCGCTTTCAGGTAGAACAAGCCTATTCTACCCAGCAATCTAGATTAGAGAATGTTCAAACCGCTAATACCGCTTTAGAACAAGCTAGGGAAGCTCTACGTTTAGCACGTTTGCGATTCCAAGCTGGTGTAGGTACTCAAACTGATGTGATTAACTCTGAAAACGACCTCACACAAGCTGAAGGTAATCGAGTTACAGCAATTTTGGATTACAACCGTGCTTTAGCTCAGTTACAACGGTCTGTTACCCTCAGAGCATTACGCTAGTGCCCCCTCAGGGAAGTCAAAAGGAGCCAGTGCGTTGGGCGGCTCTGCCGACTTGTTCGCTCTTAGCGTTCCCGCAGGGTAGCAACTGGCGTTCAAAAGTCAAAAGTCACCCATGCTTTAATTTTGGGCTTTCTGGCTGTAATGAAATGGTGAACCAGCGCTGCGGGAGGGTTTCCCTCCGCAGGCGACTGGTGAACCCGAAGGGTAAGTTTATTTCCGCCGACCTGTATTAGTACTGTTGAGTTATCTTTCAATTAAAAATTCTAAAAGCCTCATTTTTCAATAATTACATTGAAGAATGAGGCTTTTTGCTAAAAAAACGTATTTGTAACAGCAATTTTGTGAAATGATGTAGCAATAACTGAGTGTCCGTAGTTTACCGCCGTAGGCATCGCTCGCCTTGTCAAAGACTCATGACTAAAGTAACATCTCAAGAAATTGCACAGTTTCGCTCTCAATTGGCAGATGATCCCAGCGATATGGAAGCGCTGGATTTGATTGAAGACTGTGATGGAGATTTAGAAGATGCAGCGATGACGCTAGCTATCCGGGCAGGACAACAACCAGAAAGAGCAAATTCCGAGTGGTTAGATGCCTTAGCTAGAAAATGGCGCGTGGTCATTTGCGAACAAGAATATCGGGAAGATTTGCTTAATTCTTCACCTCAAAAGATGATGGAACATCTAAAAGCAATGCCGACGTTTCCTAAAATTTTAGCAACACCAGTTTTGATATATGTCCTCAAGCAAGGCGTGAACAATTTTTGTGAGCCACTAGATTTGCTAAAGTGATCGGATGTACATTTAAACTTGGGCGATGCCTGCGGCGGGCTACGCCTACGCGCTTTGCAGTTGAGTTCAATACAGACCTAACCCCCAGCCCCTTAAGAGCTAGCGTTGGGGAGTAAGACTCCTAACTCCTGTACAGACGAGATTAATCGCGTCTCTACTTCTAACCAATGCAAGATGATTCGACCAAGACTGATACGCTGTTAATTAAGGCAAAACTTCTATTAGACAAATTGTAAAATCAATGAATTACCTTGTTGCCGTATTACCAGACCGTATTCAAGCCGAAGCCGCTTACTTAGCTTTAGAAGAACAAGGCATAAACAGCACTATCCTGGGGAAAGGATATAAAACAGCTGACGAGTTTGGCTTAATTGACCCCAAAGACCAAGCTAAAAAGCAAGCACAACTGATGGCAACCTGGCTGATACCATTCGGCTTTTTTGCAGGTTTTACATTCAGCCTGATTACTGGTTTAAATACTTTTGCCTGGGCGGGTGAAATTGGCAATCACATCGTTGGCGGATTGCTGGGTGCTGCTAGTGGTGCTATGGGTGGTGTGGTGGTCGGTGGCGGAGTCGGTTTACTTGTAGGTGGTGGTGATGCTTTACCTTATCGCAACCGTTTAGATGCAGGTAAATATTTAGTTGCCGTTCAAGGTTCTGAAACTCTCACTCGACAAGCAACCCGAATATTACGTCAGTTTGATCCAGAAAATATCCAAGGTTATGCTGACACAAATACTGTGTATTAAATGAATTGTAATTTACACATCACGACACAGCGACTTGAGTTGCTTCCCTGTTCTTTGGAAAAGGATGAAAACCTGCTGGAATGGGAATTAAAGTTAGAATCAAGATAGTTTTAAAGAGGGGAATGGGGCATGGGGCATGGGGCATGGGGCATGGGGCATCGGTAGAAGATAAATGACTAATGACTAATGACTAATTCATAATTTTTAAGAATGTTACCACGAGAAGAACTTTTAAAAGGTGTTGAAAATCGAGATAGTGTAGCTCGTGTAATTGACCAAGCAGAGCAAGCCATCAAAACTTGGGAAGTGGTTTTGACTGATTTTCTGTCTCCGCCAGAATTGGCAGAAATTCAACGGGTGTTTAACCGATTAACAGAAGTGCAATTAGTTGCGTGGGGCGGATATCCGCAAGCTGAACGCCAAAGAATAGCGATCGCTCGTTCAGAACTTCCCTTAGATCAATCTCAAGTCAGCCTTGTAGCTGTAGAAATTGCTGGTAATTTCCTGTTTGATACTGCTTCTCACCGCGACTTTTTAGGCGCGATGTTGGGGACAGGAATTGTTCGTGAAAAGACGGGAGATGTTATTGTCTTGGGTGAAAGAGGGGCCCAGGCGATTGTTGCACCGGAGTTGGTGGAATTTTTGGAATTGAATCTTAAACAGGTGCGATCGGTTCCTGTGAAAACTCAGCAGATTGAGGTAAGTGAATTAAGGGTTAGGGAACCAAAGAAAAAAGAATTAACTACTGTAGAGGCTTCTTTGCGATTAGATGCGATCGCATCTGCTGGTTTTGGCATGTCCCGCAGCAAAATGGTTGATTTCATTGATGCTGGTGATGTGCGCGTCAATTGGAAGGAAGTTACTCAAGCTAGTTCTCAAGTCAAATCAGGCGACTTAATCGCCATTCGCTCTAAAGGACGTTTAGAAGTTGGAGAAATCGCTGTTACAAAAAAAGACCGTTACCGAGTTCAACTAACAAGATATATGTAATAAGCGAAGAGTGAAAAGTTAGGATTTTTAAATTCCCCGCTTTCTTTAACTCCCCACTCCCCACTCTTAAACATATACTTAGGATTTAAAGTGTTTTGCTAACATATCCAACAGAAGTTTGCGCGGTACAAGTCGAGATAATTTGCTTCTAATTTGAGTAATACTATTAGAGCTAATAACAGTTGGATAGCCTTTTTCCAAAGCGTCTAAAGATTCCCAAACAACTTTTTCGCAAGAATACACTTTATCTGTAGTACTTGCCAGTGCTGGGGGAAAATGAGCTTCTGCAAAAAAGTTTGTTTCTATTGGCCCTGGACAAGTGACCAAAATACGGACACCATATTGATTATTTTCTGCCCATAGTGCTTCACTAAAGCTGAGAATAAAAGCTTTGCTGGCTGCATAAACAGAAAGGTATGGTATCGGTTGAAATGCGGTAATAGAGGATACGTTGATAATACTTCCAGAACGACGTTGCCGCATCAAGGGGAGAAATTTGTGGGTTAAATCTACCAATGCCAAAATGTTTAATTGGACAATTTTGACTTGTCTTTCTCCATCTCCTTCAGCAAAGTCGCCATAGTAACCAAAACCAGCATTATTGATTAATAAGTCAATGGTTAATCCTTTTTCTTTAGTAGCATTAAATATAGCTGCTGCTGCATTAGGTTCTGTGAGGTCTTTAACTATAACCTCTACTTGAATTTCGTGTTGTTCTTCTAGTTCTTTAGCTAATTGGTTTAGTTTCTCTTCGGAACGAGCAACGAGTAGAAGATTGGTCTTGCGTGCAGCTAGTTCTTGGGCAAAAGCTTTACCAATACCACTAGAAGCACCAGTAATTAAAGCAGTTGGCATTCTACATATTTAGATAGTTTTTAAGCACCATTATAATTTTAGCGATGCTGGCTAAAAGTTTTAACTACCCAAAGTGATATACCTAAAAGGTGAAAAGCACTATTTAGTACTGAAATGAGAGCCGTGACCAAAATAATGATTTTTCTCATGGCGATTCCAATTCAAAATGAAATTGTTAATCACCATTTTTCAGACCAATAAACAATTTCTGAGGCAAAAGTATTAATAGCGACGCCGTAGCTATTTCCATGATTCCACTTGAAGCCAGGTCTACCTTTATCCTCTGTATTTAATACCAATATTTCATAACTAGGTGGAAAAGATTCTGTATGAGAGTCGCTGGTGTAGAAAAAAGTTGTCGGCACACCATTAGGTTGATTTATGTGATCGTTTGTGTTACCACCCCTATATTTGTGCTTTGCACTACTTCTATATTGTGATAATAATTTTTCTATTTTTTCTGGTTGCTGTTTCAGCCTAATTTGAAAAAAACTACTTCCTTGCGATTCAGGAGAGTAAGCAATGTGAACATCTTTGGCATCAGTGGGAATCTCATTAGGAAAATGTTTTATTTGGTCATTATCAGACCATAGCTGATTACGAATTTCTTTGTAACGTGATGTATCAGTTATTACTTTAGGTTGCCTAATACTGCTAAAATTTCTTCTCAGAAAAAAGCTTCCCCCGACAATACTAAAACTAGCAAGGGCTAATAGAAACTGCGATCGCTTCATCAAGTTGGGTACGTCTAACTTTCATAGCTATATACCCAACTAATAAACTAAATTCGTACTATTGCGGATATAGGGTCAGAGATATTAACAGAAACTTTGCGTATCCAAGGGAAATTTTGAGTAATTGTAAAATTACTATGAAGTTGGTCAATAATTACCTAGTTAAAAACCGTAGGTTATCCTCGTTGATATCAGTAGTACCTTTGTAGTTAACAAGATCAATTCTACAGCCATCGATTTTTTTCAATTCTTCCTGATGCAGCAATCACTAAGACGGATATATAAATAGTAGATGCACCTTAATTAAATCATAGCCCTCAGCTTTTAGTTGAGGGTTTTTTTATTATTGATATTTTTTGATTTTAAATTATAAATTTTTTACAAAGTTAAATTTTCCCGGATATGACAATCAATAAAGCGGATTAATAAATGGTAGATGCACCTTAATTAAATCATAGCCCTCAGCTTTTAGTTGAAGGCTTTTTTATTGCTGATATTTTTTAATTTAAGAATAAAGGTTTAATTTCCCCGGATATGGTAATCACTAAAGCGGATTAATAAATGGTAGATGCACCCTAATAAATTACAGCCTTCAGCCTAAAGCTGGGGGCTTTTCTTATTTAAATATAGATGGCAGCAAACTGGGAGCTAACCATACAGCATAACCAATAAATCCAAAGAGCAAGGTAATTAGGATAGTAATACCGTAGCTAATGCAAATTAATAAACCGTCAGATTCGATGGTGGCAACAGTCAAAAGTAAAATACCTACAGTGGGGATGGGATTTGTAAAGGGAATTGGTAATATTAGTAATACTGTTAACAAAGAGATACAAAGTCCATTAATTCGCCAAATCAAAGGATTATGGGCTATTTTTGCCAATCGAGGACGGGCGATTTTCTGTAACACTTTGGTAAGACGTCCCAAATTTTGCAAAAGTAACTGAGCAAAGGGACGAGGAAATTTGTAGTTAGCAATTCTTTTCGGTAGCCAAGGCGATCGCCTTCCTAAAACCATCTGCACTGACAACAGTAAACAAGCACCACCAAAAGGGCCAGTTAATCCCGGTGGCATAGGAAATAAAAAAGGCAAAATTAATAATGTAATTACCAGGCAGAACCCTCGTTCTGAGGTTTCTGCCAAAATATCACCTAGAGTTAGGGGTTGTTCAGCTAGGCGTTGTAACAAGGACTTTATATCTTGAGAAAATCTCAGATGCATTTGATGCAAGTTCCCACATTTTTAGTAGAGGGAGATGAGAGAGAATAACTCCTAACTCCTAATTTCTGGGGGTACTAAAACAGCTATAGCTTTAGGTATAACTCGAAAATGAGCAGGTGTATAGGTAGTAATTTCACCATCTGTATTAATAGGGCGAGGTTTGCGAGTACGTACCTCTATTTCTTGACCTTGAAGAGAGCGTACACTCTTCCAATGTATATGTCGCCCTCGTTGCATAGCGGGGAGTAATAGTAGAATCTCCCACCAATTTTTAATCTCCAAGCTATAGAGGTCTAGCCTTTGATCATCTATTGTTGCATCGTCAGCCACTGCCATACCGCCGCCGTAATAGCGGCCATTACCCACAGCAATTTGCACTGTTTTCACGTGAACTGATTCACCATTGATTAAAATCTCCGCAGTAAAAGGTCTAGCTTTTAAAATCACTTGCAATGCAGTAGCAGCATAAGCAAATATTCCCCAACGGCGTTTGACTTCTTTGGTAAGTCGCTGGGTAATTTTTACACTCAATCCCAGACTGGCAACGTTAAAAAAGTGCTTGCCGTTTACCCAACCCAAGTCTATGCGGTGTGAATTTCTATATCCAATAATTTTGCAAGCTTCGTTGAGGGAATTGGGGATTCCCAAAGTTCTAGCCAGATCATTGGCAGTTCCTAAAGGCAAAATTCCCAAGGGCAACTGAGTTTTAACTAAACCATCTACTGCCGCATTAAGAGTTCCATCTCCTCCACCAATAATTACTAAATCAACTTGATGCTGATAGCGAAGTATAACTTCAGTAAGATGTTTGGGGTCTTCTGTAGACTCCTCAATTAAATCAAAGCCGAGTGTTTTCAGATTTTCAATCGCTTCTGATATACCCTTTTCTCCTTGGCGGGCATGACGATTTACTAACAGCAGTGCGCGAGAACTCATGGGTTGTACCTTTTGTAGTTAATATGTCCAGTTATCTGCATCCATGTATTCTGCTTCAAGTTGACTATCGAAAAGTGTTTATTTTATTATGACAGTTATCAAAAATTCATTTAGTGAGATGAAGGAACCTTCTAAAGAAGTTATTCAGAAACAGTGAATTAAGGAGTACCACGAAGTGGATATCCATCGAACAACTTTACTGTTGCACTAAGATGTGTATTTCAGCGAACATAATGTAAAACCGTGTCCTATTTGGGGCAAAAAGACACGGTTTTATAGAAGTATTTAGTTATAATATTACAAAAATCAAAGTAAGATTTGATTTATACCAAAGTAATCCATTTACTGAGAGTTATTTCCTGGTTTATTAACTTTCTCTGTTGTGGGTAATCCTTGGTGATCGTAGTTTGTCCTTTCTTGAGTTAAAGCGATCGCACTAAAGAAAATTGCACTCCCTACAGCCAAGGCTACCATAGGACGTTTCAGCAAGACAAAATCTCTGATAATCCTAGCTAAAGGTCGGCTTTGACGACGTAGCGACGAAGCAACAATCAATTGTTTCCAAGTAAACGGATCGCGCACATAATGACCACTTTGGCAAACTACTAGCCGTTCCTGGCAATTGGGACAGCAAAACAAACCCATGCGCGTTTTAACTAGTTTGGGCGTATTATTTCTTTGGCAAATTGGGCAAGTAACATAATGATTATCAAAGGTGTGTATATTCATTTACCTCGTCCGCCTAGTCCATTTACTCGCTCTATAACAATAGCTATACTGAATTCCGATCAATACTTAGCAGACTTCCAAGTATGGTCTGACATCAGCCATAAATCATACATATATTGTATTACTACCAAGGATGGGCCAATGGTCGCAACACGAGTATAGCTAGATTTAGGCAAGGATGACTCCTAGTACTTGACCAACCCAAAAATGACGGGTGAAGGGAAGCAGGGGAAGAAAACAACTTGATTTTCTTACCATAAACCTCCGCAAAGTTTCTTTAATGGACTACTAGTTAATATTTGTGGGTGCGTCCACCCAGCCCACAAAAACTTGTTGTCTTTAGAAAGAATAGCGTTGGCGCTCACTCTCACCCCACTAGCCGCAGCTATATCCAAACTAGGCATCGCTGACCCTTAAATAATTGTCTTCCATGTAACCATTTTCCCCATAAAAATTTGCACAATCACATTTTTTACTAAATCTTTGTAAATCAAGCAAATAAAGTCTACTTGTCTGGTTGCTAAATAATGGCTCACAATGATAAGTAACAGATAAAAATTTAAATTTTTTCTTACATTTACCCCGCCTCTCAATGACTCTCTTGCCTCCCACTCAACTGAGGAAGGTAACGGAACAACCTGCCTTTCCTACACCTTCTGCTCGTTTAGCCTACTTAATTAATCGTTTTCAACCATCCCCAGAAACCGTTGTCCTGTTTTTAGCCATGCTCATTGGCGGTGGTACGGGTATGGGTATAGTCACCTTTCACTATTTAATCCAGCTGATTCACCAGTTGATGCTGGAAAATTTAATGGGTCAAATCGGCGTCTGGGGTGCTTGGACTTTAGCCTGCGTTCCCACCCTTGGCGGATTAATCGTTGGCTTGATGCGCTGGCGCACTCAAGATTTTGGCCCTGGACTTTCATCTCTTATCGCCGCTTCTCAGGGAACAGAGATTAAGCAACCACTACGACCAGTTACGAAGATGCTGGCTGCATCTGTTTCTTTGGGGAGCGGTGCTTCTTTGGGCCCTGAGGGGCCGAGTGTAGAAATTGGCGCAAATTTTGGGATGTTGTTGTCTGTAATCCTGAATGTATCTCAAGAACGCCAACGTTTGCTTTTAGGTGCTGGCGCGGCGGCTGGACTTGCGGCTGGATTTAATGCTCCCATCGCTGGAGTATTTTTTGCCCTAGAGGTGGTGATGGGAGCAACATCTTTCGCTACTTCTGCTGTGAGTGTGGTGCTGTTAGCGGCGGTAGTAGCAGCATTAATTGCTCAAATTGGTTTGGGGGCACAACCTGCTTTTGATTTACCTGTTTACCAAGTCCGCAGTCCCTTAGAATTACCCTTATACCTTGGCTTAGGTTTAGGGGCCAGCATAATTTCTGTCACTTATACTCAATCAATTCGTTTAGCAAAAGCCTGCTTTGCTGGCAAAGTTCCAGGTTTTGCCTTTTTGGGACAAATTCCTGAGCCGATTCATCCAATTATTGGCGGTGTGATGATTGGCGCAGTTGCTTTGCACTTCCCGCAAATTCTGGGCGTAGGTTATGAAACTGTAGAAGCAATGCTTCAGGATGTGGAGTTTCCACTCTACCTGTTGGTGGTGCTATTGGTAGTGAAGTTAGTGATGACTGCAATTAGCGCAGGTAGTGGTTTCATCGGCGGTTTGTTTGCACCAGCAATGTTCTTAGGCGCTTCTTTTGGATCGGCTTACGCCAAAATTTTGGCTGTAGCATTCCCAGCTATTTGCGATCAGATGGCGGCTCCCCCAGCTTACGCAATGGTAGGAATGGCAGCAGTGCTAGCTGGTAGTGTTAGAGCGCCGTTAACGTCTATTTTAATGCTGTTTGAATTAACCCGCGACTATCGCATTGTTTTACCGTTGATGGCAGCTGTGGGTTTGAGTGTTTGGCTAGTGGAAAGGATTAAACCAACTTTTAACTCTAACTCTAACTTACAACAAATTGGTCTTTCTGAATTGAAAGATGAACAAGCGGAAATTGTGCAGCAAATTTTGGTAGAAGATGCTATGTATCCCTGCCCAAAAAAGTTACCTGCAACTCTTGGAGTATTAGATGCAGCTGTAGAAATGATCCGCGATCGCGTCCGCAGTGCTTTAGTAGTTGATGAAGCAGAGCAATTAATTGGTATACTCTCTCTGGAAGATATTAACCGTGCCCTTGCTCTTTGGCAAACTTACTCAAATTCACCAACTGAAATTCCAGATAATTTATCCAGTCAAACTCTCATAGACATTTGTACTACTGAAATCCTTTATGCATGGCAAGATGAACTATTATCTGAAGCTTTAGACCGCATGAGTCTTAGAGGTTTGCATCAATTACCAGTAGTAGCACGAGATAAACCCGATCGCATTTTGGGTTTACTAGAAAGAGAGCAAATTGCGTTAACCTGCAATTTAGCAGTTACGCGCAAGGCACTTCGTCACTATTTACCAGTCTTACCGACTACAGATATAGTCATTAGTCATTAGTCATTAGTCATTGGTCATTGGTCATTGGTCATTGGTTTTCACAAAGGACAAATGACAATTGACTAATGACCATTTATATTTATTAAGCTGTAGCGTCTATGTCTTCATCATCTTCCCGATCTTCTGGGTCTACCTGTTTTAGACGAATGTGCTTTTTGCCTAAAGTGATGATAAATTCATCTCCTGGTTTCAGATTCATCTGTTTTGTATAAGCTGAACCTATAAGCAAGTTACCATTCGATTGCACACTAATTCTATAGCTAGCACTACGTCCACCACGCCCATTAGCACTGGGTGTACTATCCAATTGAATGCCTTCGGCATCAATTAGGGCATTTAAGAACTTCATCATATTGACGCGCTCTATACCATTTTTGGTAACGGTATAGTAGCCACACTTTTTGGCTTTGTCTTCTTTGCTCTCGCTCTCTAGCTCTTTGACTTTTTTGAGCAGTTCTTCACCGAGTAGGGGTTCAATTTTTTTCTGTTTAGGCATCAACTTAGGTCGAAAATGAATGTTTGAAGTGTTGGAATCGATTTTATTTTAGCTGACGTTGAGCTAATAGGAACATAATCCTTTAGTTTTTATCTCAACCTAGCCAAGTATATTACACTCAGATGCACAATTGTTATCCTATTACCAATATTTTTAAGACAATCTATTTTAGATAATGCTGGCAATGCTGATAACTATATATATATAGTTAGTGAATCACTGCTAGACTATACAAGTTTTAAGTTTTCTAAAGTGATGCTCGAAAAGTTGTTTACTTGCTGAGGATGATAACAGTGTCACAGAATGATAAGTAAAACTGATCCTTAACCATTGATAATTGGTTATTGGCCATTGGTTATTTACATAAGACAGAGGACAAACAATAAAGCTTGCCAAAATGAAACTAACTACCAGAGGACACTATAGTGTGAAGGCGTTGCTAGATTTGAGTTTACAGCCAAAATATGGCCCTGTATCTGTAAGAGCGATCGCTAAACGTCAAGATATCCCAGCTCCTTACCTCGAAAAACTACTAATAGAAATGCGTCGTGCATCAATAGTTAAATCAATTCGTGGTAGCATCGGCGGATACCAATTGGCAAGAGAGCCTGCACAAATATCTATAGGACAAATTTTAGAAGCAGTTGGCGAGACTAGCCCTTTACCCCATCACACTCCAGCACCTGCACAAGCTGAAGATTGGGTAACATTTAGCCTATGGCAGAGACTCAACCAAAAGCTCAAAGAAGCTTTATACAGTATTACTTTGGCAGACCTTTATTATGATGCTCGTAGCTGGCAAGCTGCCCTTGGGGAAGAAGCTAGTTTTGTGGTTTAGTCAAAGGTCAATAGTCCAAATATTGACCCTTGACTCGTAACTTATGACCAATAGCATCTATATCTTAATAATTGCTGCACTTTTAGATTACTTAATTGGCGATCCTTGGAATTGGCCTCATCCAGTGCAAGTTATGGGGTGGGTAATTTCTCGTCTGACCAAATTTTCTCTCCAATTGTGTAAAAATTCTCTAACGCAACGCCTAGCTGGAATTTTACTAGGTATTATCCTAATAATTGGTAGTGGACTTGTTGGCTTTTTGATTATTCAAAGTGCCAAATTGGTTCATCCGTTGTTGGGAATTGTACTAAATAGCATTCTTTTGGCTAGTTGTTTTGCAGGCAGAAGTTTACGAGCCGCAGCAGTGGCTGTTTTAGAACCTTTAACAGCAGGAGATTTAGAAAAAGCTCGGAAGATTTTAAGTAATTACGTTGGTCGAGATACTCAAAACCTCTCACAAACAGAAATTTACCGAGCCGTTTTAGAAACGGTTGCAGAAAATGCCACTGATGGGGTGATGGCTCCGCTTTTTTATGCAATTGTTGGTGTCTTTGTGCCAGTTGTGGGGCCAACTCCTTTGGCTTTAGCATATAAAGCCAGCAGTACCCTTGATTCAATGGTGGGCTATCGAGAAGCACCCTATACTTATTTGGGATGGTTCTGTGCGCGGTTGGAAGATTGTTTGACTTGGCTACCTTGTCGGTTAACAGTTGTGACTCTGGCGCTGTTATCGGGTAAACCGATGCATATTTGGCAAATTTGTCGTCGGGATGCAATTAATGATCCTAGTCCCAATTCTGGTTGGAGTGAGTGCGCCTATGCTGCTTTTTTGGGCGTGCAGATGGGGGGTACAAATTGGTATCGCGGGGTAGCTAAGTACAAACCACTGCTAGGAGATGCTATTTATCCCATTAGTGCAACTTCCATTCAGAATGCTTTGCAGTTGACCCGATATTGTTTTTTGGTATGGTTAGGGATAGCGATCGCAATATTCTTAATATTTCCAAACAGGTAATGATAAATATAAAGTTAGGAGTTAGAGACGCGATTAATCGCGTTTGTACAGGAGTTAAGAATAAAAACTCCTAACTCCTTAACTCATCACTCCTAACTTATTACTCACTATGTCTGCCAAAGTAGTTGAAATTCTCTCATCCGAAGAAATTCGTCGTACCTTAACTCGCCTTGCCTCTCAAATTGTAGAAAGGACGCGCGATTTGTCTCAACTGGTGCTTCTTGGTATTTATACAAGAGGTGCGTTATTAGCCGAATTGTTGGCGCGTCAAATTGAGACGCTCGAAGGTGTAGCCGTGTCAGTCGGCGCTTTGGACATTACATTTTATCGAGATGACCTCGATAAAATTGGATTGCGGACTCCAGCAAAAAGCGAAATTCCTTTTGACCTGACAGGGAAAACCGTTGTACTTGTAGATGATGTAATTTTCAAAGGACGGACGATTCGCGCTGCTTTGAACGCAGTCAACGACTACGGTAGACCAGAGGTGATTCGTTTAGCTGTGTTGGTAGATAGGGGTCATCGAGAATTACCAATCCACCCCGATTTTATTGGCAAAAAGTTACCTACTGCTAAAGAAGAAGTTGTCAAAGTTTACTTACAAAATTACGATGAACGAGATGCAGTGGAGTTAATTAGTCATTAGTCATTAGTCATTAGTCATTAGTTTTCTTCGCCTGCCTCTCCTGCTCCCCATCCCCCAACCTCACCGCAAAATTGGGCTACCGTGATGATGTACTAAATACCACTTCTCGCCAAGGAACTGAAATATATTTGTAGCTGTTGATTGTGCTTCAAGTCTTCTCCCACCTACTACTTGGAACACATTTTCTCTCAACACAACATAAGCAATTTTATCAGTAATCTCTGTAGCAATTATATCTGTATTTATTTCAATATAAGCGGTGTTTTTAAATATCTGCTCCCAAGAGGTGCGAATTTCCTTCCAACCTCGCAGTATATTACTTCCAGGATGAATACAAAAACTACCAGTTCCTTGTGACCATACTGCACTCATTGTCTCAATATCTTTTCTTTCAAAAGCTCGATAAAAAGCTGCATTAGCCGCTAAGACTTCATCCTTAGTCATGGGGAATTAAATAGTGAAGAGTTAAGAGTGAAGAGTTAAGAGTTAGGAATTCCTAAATTATAACTCTCAACTTTGAAAAATAAATTAGTAATTCTCAATGCCCAACTCCTAATTATTTTTGACTGTACTAATAGTTTGCAATAATTGGCTAGCTGTATAAGGCTTGTATAAAAAGGCTTTGATACCC
Source organism: Nostoc commune NIES-4072 (assembly GCF_003113895.1). Taxonomy (NCBI): domain Bacteria; kingdom Bacillati; phylum Cyanobacteriota; class Cyanophyceae; order Nostocales; family Nostocaceae; genus Nostoc; species Nostoc commune. The sequence goes on from NZ_BDUD01000001.1 coordinate 2,667,349, forward strand.
ATGTCATAAGCTGTATTAACTTTATCCTGCGAAGTTAGTCCACTGACAGCAAAGATAATACTTGCTTAACTAAAGTAGCCCCACGTTTAGCGTTTGTAATCAATATTTGCAATAATCGCCGAGAACGCTCATCAGCGATTTGTATCTCTAACAGTTGGGCTGTCATCAGAATCGGGGCAAGAATATTATTTAGGTCGTGGGCGATACCACTGGCTAATGAACAGAACTTTGATAGGGCTGTTGTCCATGTTTTTCTCCCACGGGTTCTAGTGGCAGTTTCACAATTTCAAACCAGTATTTAACTAGAATCTTGATAACCTCAACTAATGAAGCAAACGTTTGTTTCTCGACCCTTTACTATGTATCGTCTCCTTTGTATTAGTATGAATCAAATTATTAACTTGGCATAGATGACAACTCTTACATTGACATAAATAATCAAGTATGTAAGTTATATGTTGAGCCTGTTCAGTTAACGTGTCGCCACAGGTCGTTTTGAGGCGATCGCCAAAGCTTTTAATCTTACGCAGTGGCTCTTGCAGATCGTGGGAGGCGACAAATGCAAATTGTTTCAATTCTTCATTGGAACGGATAAGTTCTCGCCTCTGCCGAGTTTCTTGTTCTAGGATTAGGCTTTGAGCTGAGATAATGCCTATTTGATCTGCCAACTGGCTTACCTATTTTGTCATGAACGACATAACCGCGATCAAACATGTAGGCATAAGAACCATCGCTGCGGCGAAATGGATTCAATGCCTAAAACCCAATGTCATGAAAAATTGACATTATTACCATTGCTCAACATCTAACCAGCCACTAATGTTATGAAAACATGACAATGCGATCCCAGAAGGGCTTGTAAATTCGTGAAACAGGCAAAAAAGCTATTAAAACCCCTTGATCCCTAGATATGCTTAGTGGTTAATATTGACTTAACAGATAGAACTTCCTCGATCCCAAAGAAATGCTAATTTTGGCATAACTAAGGAATTGATTGGATGTTACCCCCATTTAAAAACAGACTAAAAAACCTTAAAAACTGGGCAAAACCAGGAGTCAGGATAAGAAATTCATCTGGAGTGGATGACATTTTATATAGCATTCTTTAACCAGGGGAAATCATTTACCGCTTAAACTACTGGAGGCCAAAATAATGGCAAAAGAACGCCCGCCACTAGAGGAGATGACCTTACGCCAACTACGCAAAGTTGCTAGCGAATATAGCATCTCTCGGTATAGCCGAATGCGTAAATCACAATTACTGGCATCAATTCAAGAAGTCCAGCGCAGTAAAAATTTACTTAGTCCATCTCGTTCATTGGAGGCACAGGAAACCGTGGAAGCTGCAAAGTTTGAATTAGGTCAGGAAGATCGAACTGGTGGATCTTTAGCTGATGTTGATGAAGGACTCGCAGATTTGCCCTCTGGCTATGGTGAAAGCCGGATTGTACTCTTACCACGCGATCCACAGTGGGCTTACACTTACTGGGATATTCCCAATGAGCATAAAGAGGAACTGCGCCGACAAGGGGGACAACAACTCGCACTCCGGATTTATGATGTCACCGACATCAATATCGAATACCAAAGCCCCCACAGCATTCAAGAATATCCTGCTGATGAACTAGCTAGAGAATGGTATCTGCCAGTTCCAGTTAGCGATCGCGATTATGTGATAGATATCGGTTATCGTGCTGCTGATGGACGCTGGTTGGTACTCGCTCGTTCTGCTAAAGTACACATTCCTCCTGTTTATCCTTCTGACTGGATTGAGGATGTCTTCATCACTGTCAACTTTGAAGAAGATTTGCGTGGTAAGACTCAGTACGAACTCGTACCACCTGCCAAGAAGGTTGCAGCTACCGCCAATGGCAATGCTGGTAATGCTGTGAATGGCAACCCCATCTACGACCAAATCTTTGGTTTAGCCGAATCTGCCGAATCACTACGGGTAGCTGGTTCTATCTTCGGTTCCCAGCATCAAGTACCAAGTTCAGCGCGTCCTGAACAAGCTATTAGCTCCTACGTTTTCCCATCTGGTGTGGGTATGTGGGCAGTTCCTACCGTGTCAGGCTTAACCGCTTCCGGTGCAGGAATGTCAGGTGTTGGCTTCTCAGCTTCCGCCGTACCAGTGCGTCCGCGCCAGTTCTGGTTAATTGCCGATGCTGAGTTAATCGTCTATGGTGCAACCGAACCAGATGCTACCGTAACCATTGGTGGCCGTCCAATTCAGCTAAATCCAGATGGAACATTCCGCTTCCAGATGTCCTTCCAAGATGGTTTAATTGACTATCCAATCTTGGCTGTAGCTGCTGATGGTGAGCAAACCCGGTCAATTCAGATGAAATTTAATCGTGAGACACCATCTAGAAATACCAACACCAAAGAAGAAGCTGTTTTAGAATGGTTTTCTTAAGTTTTGGTTTCAAACAACCTCTGAGATAAACTCCAGACTGAAATTTTAAATTATTCCCCGCTATAGTAATCCTATAGCGGTTTTTTTTGCATTATTATGTATACAAAAAAATTATTTTTGTTATTTATCTTGATAATTGGCGCAACCTTATTATCAGGTTGTCAACAGATTGAAGCAAATTCAATCCCAAAAGCATCTAAAACTTGCCCTGGCAAAAATGCTAAGTTCAGCATCGATTTTTTTAAAACCAATAATCAAGGTAAAAAAAATCAAAGAGGTATTAACAATGTGATTATTTTTAATCCCAAATCAGCAGAATTAGATTTCAAAGTTAATGTTGGTCTATCTCATAAAATCTACGCCAAAGATTCTACGGGGAAACTGCGTAAAGAATATGTACCAAAACAGTTTCGTGAACTCATCGGCGATGATAATGCCAAATTAAACGGACAGCTACCCATTGCCGCAATTAATGCTGACTATATAGGTACTGATGATAAACCACAAGGCTTAAATGTTTCTCGTGGTGTCGAGTATTCAGGAGTATTTAAAAATAAGCGTTCTTCCTTTGGGATATCAGGAGGTACACCCAATCAGCGACAGGCTACTATCCAAGCTGGTAGAAGAAAAAGTGATATTCTCAATTACAATTTAGTGGGTGGTAATGGCAGATTCTATCGTCAGGGTAAATTTAAAGATATTTGTCAAGATTTAGGAGAATTTGCTTGTAAAAATGCTAAAAATCGCTCTATGGCAGCTATTACCAATCAAGGCTATGTAATCTTATTAGTTAATGACTTGAAAGCTAATTCAGATATTGAATTATCTCAAGTTAATCAAGAGTTACTGCCAGATATGTTTGATAATGTCCTAGAAGGTATTGCTAGCAATAACTGTTTAGGTAAGATTCAAGAAGCGATATTATTTGATGGCGGTATGTCTCCAGGATTGTATTATAACCAGAAAACTTATGTAGAAAACTTTGGGCCGATTGGTTCAGTTTTTTTGATTTACAAAAAATAAAAATACCAATCCTCTTTTATTTGTGGAAATCACAATATTCAGATACCCAACTTTTTAGAATACTGACTCTTTAACTTTTTGCGAATTCTCAAGTTTATTTGGATTCACCCAACGATTGACAAATTCGTGATTATGTTTATACACCTTGATTTGCACTTGCTTGGAACTTAACTTGACTACTTCGGCGGGAATTCTTTGGACATCACTAGAATCCGCGCGAGGTTTGTAAAGCCAAATGACTTTTTGCCCTACTTGAAAGTAGTCAGCATTACTAGTTAAAGAAGGCTCTTTTTCTGCCCAAGAGGGGAAAGCAATTGCTAAGTTTATCAAAAGTACTAAAACCACTAAAGTGATTTGGCAAAATTTCATGATCATTGCACTTGTCTTGGGCCTGGAAGGATAATCAATCTGCTGATCTAGCATTTAATTATTGTTCTCCTTTGTTTTCTCAAAGTTTCTTTGAGGAATTTAGTTAGCATTAGTTTGTTTGCTGGCAAAACACCTAAATTTGATAGCACTAATACCGCAAGACGGAAGTAAAAAGAATTGTATTCCATGCTCTTGCGCCATTTGAAATGGTGAACCAGCGCTGCGGGAGGGTTTCCCTTCCGCAGGCGACTAGTGAACCCGAAGGGTATGTTTATTTCCGCCGTGTTGTACTAGAGATTTGCAAAGTTAATTACTGAGTCAAAGGTTAGTATTAATCGCAAGCCAAGTTTATACTTGTTCAAAGTGCAAATCTCTGCTAATTTCAGCATAAATCGATTGATGCAATAAAAGCAAATAGTCTTATTTGTTAAAAGGATAAATTAAATTTATTTTAAAATTTGTGATGCTCTGCCTTGAGATCGCAATTTGAAACAATCGCTCTCAATTCTGATTCCGTTTGGCCCTTTGCGGAACGATGATTAGATTCTTCCTCCCCTACTTCCACTTTAGGGAAATATTGCTAGCTGAGTTTCCGGGTCAAAAAAGTGAATTTTCTCTGGTGTTAGCGATAACCATAGTTGCTCACCAGGTTGTACAAATCGGTCTGGTGGTATTCGCACTTGTAGATAACTGGTAGTAGCTCTTTGAGATCCAGGTTCGGCAATCTTAACTGCAAGAAAAGAATCGTTGCCGAGATTTTCTACCAAATCTACTTGTACCGGTATATTTTTGGTAGCAGGCATACTCAAGTTAAAGTGTTCTGGGCGAATGCCTAAAATTAGAGCTTTCCGATCATATTTTTGTAAAGCTCTTCCCCAAACTTCTGGGAGGGTGAAACGAAACTGGGAATGAGTAATCAACTGTGGGGCATGAAATTCTACAGGAATAAAATTCATTGGTGGTGAACCAATGAACTCTGCTACAAAAAGATTGGCTGGGCGGTTGTAAAGTTCTAAGGGAGAAGCAACTTGCTGAATTTTACCCTCAGACATAATCGCAATGCGATCGCCCATTGTCATCGCTTCTGTTTGATCGTGGGTAACATAAATTGTCGTTGTCCCCAGTTGGCGCTGCAATTTGACAATTTGAGCGCGGGTTTCTGCCCGTAGTTTGGCATCTAAGTTAGAAAGCGGTTCATCCATTAAGAATACTTGAGGGTCACGCGCGATCGCTCGTCCCAATGCAACCCGTTGTCTTTGTCCCCCAGATAGCTGTTTGGGTAAGCGATTCAGCAATGTTTCGATTTGCAACAGTTGGGCAACACTACGTACCTGTTCATCCACCGCCCGTTCTTTATCAGAAATGTAGCGCAGTCCTTTCGGTAATTTTCTTGTCGCCCCTACGAAGAGATTTTCTGTCCACGTCCGAAGATAAGGGGATGAGGGAGATGAGGGAGTAATTTCTCCCCGTGTCCCAAAACGGCGGCGCAGCCCAAAGGCGATGTTGTCGTACACCGTCATGTGGGGATAGAGGGCGTAATTTTGAAATACCATTGCGATGTCGCGTTCTTTGGGTGGTAGGTCATTGATTAAGCGATCGCCTATCCAGATATTACCGCCAGTCATCACTTCTAAACCGGCGATTAAGCGTAGCAGGGTACTTTTACCACAACCAGAAGGGCCTACCAGCACCATAAACTCGCCATCTGCGATCGTCAGGTTAATCCGCCGCAAGACGTTAACACTTCCCGCACGTTCTTGCGCTGCATCAGTTTTTTCCTCAAGCGTGAGGGGGAATTGGGTTTGTAAGGTTACACCTTCCCCTTTACGCGGGGAAAAACTTTTATAAACGTTTTCTAAAATAACTTGGGACACAACTAATTTGGGGATTGGGCATGGGGCATGGGGCATGGGGCATTGGACAAATGACTAATGACCAATGACCAATGACAGTTTAGCGCCAATCATAATATACGTTCTATGTAAATACGAAAAGTAAAAAAAACAGCTTGCATTATCAAAAGCAAACTATCCTAAATTTTAGGGCTATCAGAAGGTGTTGTTATGACTACCGATGTACCTAAAAATCTTTCCCAAGATCCGAGTATTAACCCTGTCCATGACATTGTAGACGGACAAACCACAGATTGTTGCATTGTGGGTGGAGGCCCAGCAGGAGCAGTTTTGGCGCTGTTGTTAGCGCGTCAAAGCATTTCGGTGATGCTGCTGGAAGCACACAAAGACTTTGATCGCGATTTTCGCGGCGATACGATTCATCCGTCGGTAATGGAAATTATGGAAGAATTGGGACTTAGCGATCGCTTGCTAAAACTCCCCCATACCAAAATGCGCCAAATTAGGTTTAAAACTCCTGAAGATACTGTCACATTGGCAGATTTTAGTCATCTGAAAACCCGCTATCCTTACATTACAATGCTTCCTCAGGTGAAATTCCTGGAGTTCATCACCCAAGAAGCACAAAAATATCCTAGTTTCCATCTGGTAATGGGTGCGAATGTGCAGGAATTAATTACCGAAAATGGCGTAATTCAAGGTGTCCGCTATCGGGGAGGCGGTGGCTGGCATGAAATCCGGGCAATCGTGACAGTTGGTGCAGATGGTCGCCACTCACGTTTGCGCCACCTGGGTGAGTTTGAGTCAATCGAAACCTCGCCACCAATGGATGTCCTTTGGTTTCGCTTACCCCGTCAGCCAGAAGACCCAGAGGGGGGAATGGGGCGCTTTGGTAAAGGTAAAATCATTGCCATGCTTGACCGTGGTGATGAGTGGCAAGTTGCTGATGTCATCCCCAAGGGAGGTTATCAACAACTACGGGCTGCGGGTTTGGAGGAATTAAAAAAATCTATTGTCGAAGTCGTGTCAGAATTCCAGCAACGCATCGAAAATTTACATGATTGGTCACAAATAGCTTTTCTCTCGGTCGAGTCCAGCCGCGTCAAACGTTGGTATCGTCCAGGTTTGCTACTTATTGGTGATGCTGCCCATATAATGTCCCCCGTCGGTGGAGTTGGCATTAACTACGCAATTCAAGATGCTGTAGTCGCAGCGAATGTACTCAGCAAACCACTCAAAAACGGACAAGTACAACTTAGCGATTTAGCAAAAGTACAGCGTCAACGTGAGTTGCCCACACGCATCATTCAGGCGTTTCAAACTTTTATCCAAAAGCGGGTATTTGCCCCCATTCTCATCTCAAATCGCACCTTTGTACCACCTGGGTTTTTGCGCTTACCCATCTTGCGCGACCTTCCAGGCAGGTTGATTGCTTTGGGTGTTTTTCCAGTTCATGTCAAGACTTAATTTTTGGCAAAAACTTTTTATATTTAATGAATGGATGGTACAATTATACTACTCCAGACAGAATTCAATGCTCATTTAGTCAGGCGAAGGTGGAGAGCAGCAGACTCTATGCTGTTCAAAGCGATGTCTACGACGGGCTACGCCTACGCTTGGCTTTTATGCTAGAAAGGACTAAAAACTCAGAGCGGATGTAGGAAATTTGTTCAAACATTATTAAAAAATGCAAAAGATTAAACCTATCTAGATATTAATTGGCACTACATAGAAAAACCTTCTCTTTTGAAATCAGTACTTTTTGCAGTCAGGAGTAATTTAATGAACAGCTGCGTTTTGATGGTGGAAATTATTAACGAACCGCAACTCCGCTATACAGCCGATAATCTGGGAGTGACGGAAATGCTGGTGCAGTTTCCGAATTCCCAGAAACCAGAAGATCCGCCAGCTACCCTGAAAGTTGTCGGCTGGGGAAATTTAGCGACAGAAATTCAGCAAAACTACCACCAAGGCGATCGCGTCATCCTGGTAGGACGTTTAAGCATGAATACTGTTGATCGTCAAGAAGGTTTTAAAGAAAAACGCGCTGAATTGACGGTGCAACAAATTCAACCTGTTGGAGGTAGTTTTAATACTGATCCATTGCCCTCAGCAACCGTAACTCCATCATTCACTGAAACTGCTCCACGACAACCATCAGCATCCCGTCCTCCACAAAAAGACACTCCCAGTTACGAGTCACCACGTCCAGCGCCTACCCCGGCTACAAATCCTGTTGGCGTTGCTCCCCAAGCGAAAACTTACGAACCCGCACCCCAACCCACAAATTATGAGCGAACCACTTATCCGACAGTGAAAGCGGAAGAACCAGATCCAGATGATATTCCGTTCTAAACATAGAGGAACTAATGCTATCAGTTTTCCAGCCTTTTTAAGGCATTAAGAATACCTTTGGTAAGACTGGTAGCAAGCAATGACGCATTACCAGGATCTTGTTGTATCTTTTCAAGGTAAGCGCGATCGCTCGCATTAGCTAAATCACCTACAAAAATTACAACTGCTGGTAAATTCACATCTCGACAAAACATCAAGCCACGAGTATTCGTATAGGAATCAGGAAGGGCGCTAATGTCGAATAATGGATTGTCCTTTTTCAGAAAGGTTTGCAAGGATTCTGCTAATTTATTAGCGCGGTCATTGGCAGCACTGTAGTAGAGTTTAATGCTACGAGGTCTGGAGTTAGGAGTATCTGAACTATTGACCAGCAGTTCAATTGCTAGTTCACCCTGCTGTTCAGGATTGCGTTGCTGGTTAATATTCTGTATCGTCTGCTTGATGGCTGCTATTTCTTGCGATTCATTAGTAGGATCTACTGATATCGAGACAACCTTCACATCTTGATCAAGATGATTCATTTGTGCAATGATTGACCCTCGCAGATTCTCCATTGCCTTTTTTTCTAGCTTTGCGTAGTTATCTCCTAAAACTGAACGTCTTGGTCGTCCCGCAAGGATAAATACTTTAGGCTGGGGTGGGGCGGTGGTATCAACGTCAAGGACTTTCAGAAAATCTTGCAACTGTGAATTATCAGAGCTTTGTTTTCTCAGGTCTGCCAAAATGCTATCAATCCGAATGCCTAGATAGCCTTTGACCTTCATCTCAACACTTTGTTCATCTAAGAGTGCTGCTTGATGAATACCAACTACTTGCCAATCTGTATTAAATAACGGACTACCAGAGGAGCCAGGTTCAGCATCAGTCTCATACTCAAGAAAATTCTCATAGAAATTTACCAGGCGATTATTAAACACAACTATTTCCTTAGGTCGCCCCCCAGGATGCTGAATCATGTGGATTGGGTCGGCGGAAATAAAGTTTTTGGTCTGGATAATATCTATAAATTTCTTTTCTAGCTGATCTTTCAGGGCAGAGTCAGTCAGGGTTTTTGTAGTCAGTTCTGGGGCGATTTCTCCTGCTAAATTTTTTGCTAGATTAACTCCCTTAAACTTACCATCCAGTGGCTTCAGCTTCAGCAACACGTAATCCAGGTCTGTGTTGAGTGATGTGACCAAAAATGTAGGATCAAACTCATACTTGTCTAATCCAGCTAATAGCTCTGGGTCGTCTTCCTGGCGGCGGAATTTGGCTTCGTAGTTAAACACGGCACGAAATTCAGGAAGCAAATTTTTATCATCTACAACATGGCGATTGGTTATCAAGTAGTCACCGCCAACAATAAACCCAGAGGCGTAAGGCAAATCTACCACTTTATCGTTAGTCTTAAATTTGCCTGGCTCCGCGACCGGGTCGATGTTGTACCATTTCAGTAGCGTTCGTCGCAGTATTGGTTCCTTGTTAGCTGCTTCGATCAATTTGTCTAAGTCTTCGGGTTTCCTAATCCGGCGGACTAGACAGCAGACACTTTTACCTGCGTCTCGCCCTTTCTCCAAAAAACTGAAAGGTAACAAATCATTATCGTTTAAGACATAAAGGTTATTAGCTTTCTCAAACCGTCGGCGTAATCGCTGATTGATCAAATCTGCCAGTTGAATCCCTGACACGCGGGTTGACTCTATATTTTTTTCTTGAGGCTCGTCTTTTTTAGAATCGATACTTTCTAGTATGCGAACAAGCTTGCCGACTCCTCCACCCAATAAATTGTTCAATAAAATCTTTGCCATAAGAAATTTCCAATGGTAGTTTAAGCTAATTGTATATAGTCAGTGTTATTACGTAATTAAAAGCCGCTATTATCTTAACTTGAATGAATCAGGCATCACCACCAACTAGCCTGCCTCGCTTGATTAATCTCCGAGGAAAGCGGGTTTCTCAAGAGATGCTGAGTCAACTGGACTTCAGCCAATGTTTGCTGGGACTTTCTGCGACTAGTCGAATGGGGATATTTTCCTTAAGCTTACTACTGAGCTTTTTATGTGCAGTGGTAGCAGCGTTTGCAGGAGCTATGTTAGCACTCAATCTAGTATTCGATTACCAGGGGTGGCGCTATCTGACGATCGCCATTGTGGTAATTATCCTAGCTGCATTTGTTTACTGGGTGCGTACCCAATGGTTGCAGAGTATTTTAGTGATATTCGTTGGGTGCTGGCTGGGTTTGCCGATTTTAGCGGTGGTGTTGAGGCTGGTAGGATTGGTATCACCGTCAAAGTTGAATCTGTTTATCATTGGCAGCCCTTTAATTGGCACTCTATTGACAGCGGCTTCTCTGTTAAGTGTAGTCGGTTTGAGCTTGGCGAGTTCACTGCTGACTATGGGTTTTCAAAGACAATTTCGCTGGTTGCACGGGTTTTTGCTGACTAGCTTCATGCTGTTATGTGGTGCAGTAGGAGTAGTGCAGGCTGCAAGCGGTAATCTAGACAATGAGTATTTGAAGGAAATACGGCAAGCTAAAACTTTTCCCAGTCTCGTATTTGAGTTAGTGGGATGGTTAGGTAGTAGTGTTTTGGCTGTAGCGATTGCCTTAGTAATACTGCAATTTTTCCAAGACAACCGTCGTTTGCAGGGACAACCCGATGCAATTCTTAGTCTGGGAAAAGCGATCGCTAACTTGGGAGGCACTTCTTTTTACAAGCTAGACTTGAACCATCTCAACTTTTGCGAAATATCCTTAGCAAACATTGACCTACGGGCCAAGAAACTCTACAGGACTCGTTTTACTGGTACAACTGGTTGGGACGCCACAACAGTAGATGATTCCTACTTAGATTTACATCAGCCCAAAGTGCAAGCCTTGCTAAAAGGAGAACCCATAACCCAAAACTTTTTTCGTACCAACCTACGGGGAGCCTATCTGCAAGAGGTGAAGTTGCAGGATTTCGACTTTACAGAGGCAATTTTGGATGGAGCAGACCTCCGAGGGGCTAACCTCCGTCATGCTACATTTGTGCGGACACTGGTTACTGATGTAGACTTTTCCCAAGCAGATTTAACAGGTTGCTGTCTAAAAGATTGGAGCTTTAATCGCCAGACCTGTTTTCAGGGCGTAATTTGTGACTATATCTACCGTGACTTTGAAGATGGTGAGCCTACCCAACGTTATCCTTTAGGTCGGAACTTTTTGCCTGGGGAGTTTGAGGCGATCGTTCGCAAGCTAGAAACTTCCTATGAGTTGGTGTTTGAGCAGGAGATTGACCCAATATCTCTCAGTTTTGTATTTGAGAAATTCCGTTTGGAAGATGAGAGTTTAGGGCTAGAGTTACAGGGTTTAGAGAAACGCGGCGATCTTTGGATTGTCAAAGTTGGTCATCGGGAAGGGGTTTCTCGCCCACAAGTGGTGGAGCGGGTAAATGAAACTTACGAAGACTTGCGTAAACTCTTTGAGGCTCGTTATCAGTTGACTTTGGACGCTAAGGAAGGTGAGATTTCCCGTCTCAATAGTCACTTCCAGGTTTTAATGGATATGTACTCGCAATTCTCGCAAAAATTAGCTGAACGCACAGATGGTTCTGCTGAAAGTGTGATTTTTCAAGGACAAGGCCATCAAATCTACTTTAAAAATCAAGTTGGAGAGATTATGGAAAATCAGAACATTAGTAGTGCAGGTGGTAATGTAGATGCCTCCACAGGGGCCAAGATTACAGTGGGACGCGACATTACAGGTTCAACCATTAATTTGGGTGAAATTAGCGGTAGCGTGTCTAACGTTCTCAATCAGTTACCTAGTTCTCCAGAACCCACTCAACCGGGAATTAAAGAATTACTGATCCAACTTCAACAAGCGGTTGATGAAGATACCGACTTAGCTCCCGAAGATAAAGCAGATTTATTAGAGCAGGTGAAAGTTTTGGCAGAAGCAGAACAAACACCTGAGCAGGAGAAAAAGAAAGGATTGGTGCGAACTGCTAGAAAAATCTTTGATGCAACATTGAAGAGTTTGCCAAGCACTGCCAACATTATCGAGTCGTGCAGTAAACTATTGCCACTGATTCTAAAAGCTTTGGGACTTCCGGCATAGTGTTTGAGCTGATCGCAATTTGCAGAGATCACAAGCAGTTCTACATCGCAAATGCGTGTATATTGTGGAAGTATGTGAGAAACTGCCAAAAAGTGTAAAAACCAAATTCACTTACATATAGATCAAAACTATTGTTAAAATCAAATAATTTTAAGTTAATATTTCTACCTAACTCCTATGAGAGAAACTGTCCTAGAGGTTCGCAATCTCCAAGTTGAATTTCCCAGTGATGGGAATACTGTCAGAGCTTTGGATGGTATTTCCTTTGGGCTGCATCGAGGTGAAACTCTAGGAATAGTAGGAGAATCGGGGAGTGGTAAATCAGTGACAGCTCTAGCTGTGATGGGTTTGTTGCAAAGTCCCGGTATAGTGACTGGCGGTGAAATCTGGTTTCGTCCTCAAGAGAATGCCAACGCCATTGATTTGGTAAAATTGCCTCCTGAGCAAATGCAGCTACACCGGGGTGGCGACATCGCCATGATTTTTCAAGAACCGATGAGTTCGCTTAATCCGGTTTATGACATTGGGTTTCAGCTAACAGAAGCGATTATGCGGCATCAAAAGGTGTCAGCAGGCCAAGCACGACAAATTGCGATCGCAGGTCTACAAGAGGTTAAACTTCTACCTAGCGATGAGGAGATACAACAGCAGTATATCGAAACTTCATCGAAACCAGAACCATCAAAGTTAGCACAGTTGGTTAAAGAACACAAAGAAGCCATGCTGGAACGCTACCCTCATGAACTTTCTGGGGGTCAGTTGCAACGGGTAATGATTGCAATGGCAATTTCTTGCAACCCATTAATCTTAATTGCCGATGAACCAACCACAGCTTTGGATGTGACGGTGCAAGCTACAATTTTGGACTTGTTGCGAGAATTGCAGCAGAGCCGTGATATGGCAATGATTTTCATCACCCACGATTTGGGGCTAATTTCAGAAATTGCTGACCAAGTAGCGGTGATGTATAAAGGTAAAGTTGTCGAATCTGGTACTTCCGAGCAAATTTTTAGCAGTCCCCAGCATCCATATACTAAAGGTTTGATAGCTTGTCGCCCCACACTTAACCGCCGTCCCCAAAAACTACTTACCGTTTCTGACTACATGAGTGCAGAAGAGACAGCAACTGGACAAGTAATAATTCAGCCGAAAGAACCCGCACAACCTACAGAAGTCACTACTGAAGAGATTGCTGCAAGATTGGCAAACTTCAATAAAAAGGAACCCCTGCTGCAAATCCGCAACCTGAAAGTTGGTTTTCCAGTACGCGGAGTGTTTGGTGGTACAAAACGTTACAACATGGCGGTTAATGGCGTTTCTTTTGATGTCAAACCAGGAGAAACACTAGGTCTAGTGGGAGAATCTGGTTGCGGTAAAACTACCCTTGGCAGAACCTTGCTGCGCTTAATTGAACCGATGAGTGGTCAGATTATCTTTGAAAAACAAGATATTACTAGCCTTAAAGGAGAACGGTTGCAAAAACTGCGACGAGAAATGCAAATAGTCTTCCAAAATCCTTTTAGTTCCCTCGATCCACGGATGAAGATTGGAGATGCGGTGATGGAACCATTGTTAATTCACGCCGTGGGTAAGACAAAGCAACAACGACGCCAACGGGTAGTCGAACTTTTAGAACGGGTGGGGTTGAGTGCAGATGCGATGAACCGCTATCCTCATCAATTTTCTGGTGGTCAACGCCAACGGATTTGTATAGCCCGTTCTTTGGCGTTAAATCCTAAGTTTATCATCTGCGATGAATCAGTTTCAGCACTGGATGTTTCAGTACAGGCGCAGGTATTAAATCTTCTCAAAGAATTACAGTCAGATTTTCAGCTTACTTATATCTTTATTTCTCACGATTTAAGTGTAGTGAAATTTATGAGCGATCGCATTTTAGTTATGAATCGCGGTCAAATTGTTGAAGAAGGCACAGCCGAAAACATTTACCAACAACCCAAAGAAGAATACACGCAAAAATTAATTGCTGCAATTCCTACTGGTAGTGCTGAACGGGTGCGAAATCGTCATTTACGAGCTTTGTAGAGTTTATATTACTAAAGTGGGTTGGTGTAGTTATTTACAGACTGGCTACCGTGATTCACTGCATAACGAATCGCACCTACTCCAAGAGTGTGCTGTTGAAACCCCTACCCTAGACACAAAAGCTTGGGGAGTTACTACCTGGAACTTTTTTTGAGAAATCACCTTCACATCTGAATATAAATATTATTTTTCAACTCATAGAATAAAAACTATGAAATTTTTCAATGTGAATTTTGGTTTAGTCCAGACTTCTCTGATTCTGGCATTTGTAATGTTTATACCGAGTATATCAGTACACGCTCAAAACCAGTACAACTTACCAGAAAAAGAGGATTATAAACACAGCTTAAGTGTGAGAACTCAATGTTTTCAGGATTTACGAACAGATATCTCTGCAAAGAGAGTTGCACGATTGTGTCGTAACTCAACCCGTTATACAAGCCAGTGCTTTCAGGAATTAAGAAATTCTACCTCTTTGGAACGCGCTGAGAAACTATGCCGTATAGCAACACCTTATACCAGTCAATGCTTCCAGGATTTGCGGAATGTGACCTCAACGGAACAGGCAACACGGCTCTGTAATTTTGCTCTAGAGGATACAAATCAATGTTTTCGAGTTTTGAGCCAACAGATGTCAACAAACAGAGCAGAACAGGAATGTTTACCTCCTCTTACTTCCGCTTTAGAGGCTTGTGTAGATTCCCTGACTTTTGATACTGAAGGACATCCTACTGGTATTTCGGAAACGGTAGCAGCGATTAATTGTCAAGAAACTTTACTATTGAGATTTCCTCCCTCCAACAGTGATTGGAACAGAGACTAAGCTGTTACGCAAATAAAATTGTATATTTACTCGTGTTCGCGCAGCGTCTCCTTCAGGAGACGGTTGTCATTAGTCAAAAGTCATTAGTCATTTGTATTTAAAAAGACAGATGACCATTGACAGAAGGTTTGTAGTGAGCGCTTTAGCGCTAAAGCGCTCACTACAAACCTTGAGTTTTTTACACTGACTTACTTATTTGATTGCGTGAAAAAAACTCAGTACACCTTTATCTGAACTGTATTGCTTGCAAACGCAAATTATAATATCAAATCCGGCTGATTGCACATAGTTTCAATCAAATAACAAAATTAGTTGTAGCTTATTTTTAGTGTGGTTGTTCAACTGGATTTGATATTATTAGTTTCTGCAAACTTATCTGAACATTATCGTGTTAGGTTTATTGACCGATTGTTGTCGTTACAAACAGCTTTTTTAAACCCTCGATTATTTGTATCTAGATTATCATCTCGATAGTATTCAACCTGACGCTTTAAATTACAGAATTTTTTGTCATCAGTAGGGGTCTCGCTGTCGCTGTCTAATGGATAGAGCAAACCCATTCCCATCGCTGTAGGTGTAATGAAGGAGTTAGTCAACAGCAAACTTTCGTGAAGAACCTTTTTAGGACCTTTTTTCCAACTAAACAAATCGCCCAACACCGGCACATCACCAAAAATCCCCTTCCACACCGTGCCGATAATAGGTACGTAAGCACGTCCCCCATTTAATGTACTTTGGTTAGAGAATGTTGAAAGAGCGAAAAAATCCACGGCCTTGGTGTAAACACTGGTTGTGACCTTCTGTTCACCGATACGTGATAGTGGCTCTTGTGATCTGTTCTGTTGTGTACCAGTAAATAATGGATCAGCGATAGTCAAATCGATTTTGAGTTCAGCAGAATTCATATTTCGTAACACATTAGGAGTTACCGTCAATGAAACCCCAGTTTTCAGCTCACGAAATACAGCGTTTTGCTGTTGGAGGGCAGCAACTAGGCCAATAACCTGCGCCAGAGGCAAAGAGCCAACCGATGGCTTTATGGGATCTGCCGACATTGATGACGGTATTGCTGGAACAAATTTGTCAACCTGCCCTGTGAGATTTTGAGCATTTGTGAGCAAATCTGAAAGCTTCAACGGTGGAGTCACATCGAAGGCACTAATCGAATCCGAACTCACCTTTGTTTCTATCCCACTCAGACTAGATACACTGGTTCTTCCCACCTGTGCATATTCCACGTCCTTAAATTCACTCACAATCTCTTGGATTTTGGCCAAAGTAGGGATAACAAAAAAATCTTCTATATCTTGGTTTAACGCATCAACAGTATCTTGTAAGCGATTATTAAAGACATCGGCTGATTGTTGCAGATCGTAAGGGCTAAACTGATCTGGTTTATCAATAAAATGGGCATACTGTAGCGCAAAATCAAGTAGTGTAGCGCGACTTATGTGGGCATAGTCGTCTTCAAAATCTGTCTTCCAACAGAAGGGATAGGCATTTTTTGTCTCCTTTTCACCTCTGCACTTTGGCTCCAGACCACGAATAGAAAAAAACCTTTCGAGTGGCTGTCTTCCTTGCTCTCTTAACTTATCTAAATAGTATTTATAGCGGTCATCTTCTTGAACAAACTTCGTAAGTTCATTGGCTATTTCTACGGTCTTATCGTTATTTTTGGTTTCCGCAGCCACCAAGCGTAGGACTATATCCGTCAGAGATAGAGGGCGATTTTTATTCAGGGCTGATTTATACCCTAGTCTCTCAACAAGTGTTTTGAACTCAGGATCAAAGTCATTTTCCCCTATATATTTTTTTGCGTATTGCTCAACTAGAGCATACGTTTCTCGCACTAACTGTTGAGTTTGATTAATTTCTTGGCGTACTTCCGACATTACTTTAGCTAAGTTTTTGGGATTATTGCTGGAAATCTGGATTCCCCACATCTCCATCTTGATACCGGGACGGGGAAGATCAATTCCAGCAATCAATCGGTACGCAGACTTTCTTTTTTCTCTTGAACCATAGAGAATGATATCATTATCAGTAGTGTCAGTAGATGTACCTATTGTAAGACCCCATTTTTCGCTTTCGTTCACTTTATTTAGTAGTTCCTTTAAAGCGTTTACATTACGAACGTAATATAACTTTATCCTTTGACTTCCTATACCTTCTCTATTTTCTGCCATTGGCATTGTTTTATTAGGAAAAGTAGTCGGTTTTTGAGCTTGAGCAGACAAATCACCTCCAAGTACAGCAATAGCACCCAGACTCAGCAAAAAAGAAAGTTGGCGGTTATACATATTCACCTCTCTTAGTCAATACTCTCAATAGATAAGTAAGTCGGCGTTAAAAAAATCGACTTACGTAACGAAATGTCAAGCTAACAAATACTTAAAAAATAGGTCATTCCACAGTTTTTACAAAACTAAACATACCTCGGTTTTATCGTGCAGACTTACTTGCATCTAATTGTACAGTGCGTAAGTCCTAAGTTTTTGACGTTCCCATCTGAAGACAAGGCAACGGTATTTACGTTGATACCAAGCAAAACTAGGTATAGAAAAATAGAGAAGCGAAGCATTTTTGCTCAATTCTGACTCCGGCTCATTTTTTTTAACAGATATTTGTGCAAACAAAATTAATTACATCTGCAAGTCCTGACTGAGTTTTTAAATTAGTAAAAATAAAAGGTTTATCGCCGCGCATTTTTTTTGCATCTCGTTCCATCACACTTAAATCTGCACCAACATAAGGTGCTAAATCAGTTTTGTTAATCACCAATAAATCAGATTTAGTAATACCGGGGCCACCCTTGCGGGGAATTTTATCACCAGCCGCAACATCGATAACGTAAATCGTTAAATCCACCAATTCTGGACTAAAGGTAGCAGCTAAATTATCACCGCCACTTTCCAAAAACACCAAATCCAAATCGATAAAACGTTCCTCTAACTGTTCAATTGCCGCCAAATTCATCGAAGCATCTTCGCGGATAGCAGTATGAGGACAACCGCCAGTTTCTACACCCAAAATGCGATCGCTTGCCAACGCCTGAGAACGCACTAAAAACTGAGCATCCTCCTGAGTATAAATATCATTCGTCACCACCGCAATCTGATACTGCTCACGCAATCCCTTGCACAAAGCATCCACTAAAGCCGTTTTCCCTGACCCCACTGGCCCAGCAACCCCTACTCGAAATGCATTCATAACTCCTCACTAACTCCTAACTCCTAACTCCTAACTTTTAACTCCTAAACAACCTTGTATACTGCGTTTCATGCTGCATACTCGCTAGCGATAAACCCCAACTACAACAGGCTAGTTGATCATCCTCCAACGTAAGAATTTCTAATGCCGCAGCACTGAGTAATGGTTGTAAATCTAGTAATAACTGCTGTCCTGCTGTTTGTCCAAGGGGGATAAGTTTCACGCTAGCAGTAATCAAATTACTTGCCCAACTATGCAGATATGCGAGTAATGCGGCTTGGATGCTAATTTGCCAATGGGCAATAGCAATACCAAAAGCGATCGCATAATTGCAAGGATTACCGACAGCATTGGCAACAGGTATAATCTGCGGTTCTAGTTTACCAAGTAATTGGATCAGCGATCGCCCCATGTGCCAACTAGAGGCGCGTAATTCTTCTGTTTCTCTAGCTGCGGATAACCAGAGATTCCAACGGCATAACGACTCTACATCACCCATTTTTGCGGATTGCTGCGATCGTACCATCACCCCTGCCTCTAACCTAATTGCCCCGTAGAGCAACTCTGCTTTTAACCAATCTCTGAGATGCGTGTGGTTAGCGATCGTACCATTTTCTACCAGCATTTCCAAACCTTCAGAATAACTATATGCTCCTACAGGTAAAGCGGGGCTAGCCAACTGTAAAATACTCAAAAGATGACTATCAGTGAGCATGATGGTGTTGTCCATAAGCTCCTAATTCTGGCTGAAACGGTAAAATTTCCTCTTTAACTTCTAACCCCAGTTGTTCTAACATGGTGCGTAAAACCGAATCTGAAGACAAGCGTAAATAAGCCGGAGTAATTTCTACAGGTACATGGCGATTTCCCAAATGGTATGCCGCCCGTAATAATAAAAGTGGTGTTTGGGCAAAAGCAGTCAGTACTAGTTCTGGTTTGGCTGTAATTCTAATTAAACTGCTATAGGCTTCTTCTTGCAGAATATCGCCATCATGTAAGACAGTTCCTCTAGGTAAATGTAAAACTACAATACCATCTTCCGTTTCAAAGCGATGACGGCTACGGGTGCGTTCTTCTGCTGTTAGCGCCAGAGTAAAAGTAACTGCGGCATCGTAATTAGATGGTTTAAGTTGGGTAAATGTCAGCATAGAGAATTTTGTCTGAACTTCCGCTTTTTATTATGGTTGTAATTTAAACCTCATAGTTGCCTTGCCCGAAGAAAAGATAAAATTAAACAAATAAAGGCAACGAGCCAAACGGGGACAATTATGAACCAAGCCGTTGAGGGAGTACGCTGGACAATTCACGATTTAGAGGTTCTACCCGAAAATGAGTGGACGCGCTATGAAATTATTAATGGAGAACTATTTGTGACTCGCACTCCTCACCGTCGTCATCAACAAGTTTGTGTAAAAATTGCTCGACAACTCGATGTTTGGTCAGATTCGAGTGGTTTAGGGGAAACAATTGTAGCTCCAGGGGTGCTTTTTTCGCAAGCAGATAGCGTTATACCGGATGTTGTTTGGGTAAGTCGAGAACGACTGGCGCAAATTGAAGATGAAGCGGGACATTTGACGGCCGCACCAGAGTTAGTAGTAGAGGTTTTATCGCCTGGTAAACAAAACGAACTTCGAGACAAAGAAGCAAAACTGAAACTATATTCAGTTCAAGGTGTGCGTGAGTATTGGATTGTTGATCGCTTAACTAAAAAAATTGAAGTTTATCGGCGAGAAAAAGCACAGTTGGTTTTAGTTGCTACTTTGTTAGGTGATGATGAGATAACATCGCCACTTTTACCCGGATTTTGTTGTTCTATTAATTACTTTTTTCCTGAATAATAACAAACTCGATAAGGTTGATGAAAACCTAATCGTTAAATATAGGAATCCGGTTTGATTTTTGAAAATATACGTAGGATGTGTTAGCACGGAGAGTACGGCATCAAACTCGTGTTCATAGTGCGTTACGAACTCCGTTCTAACACACTCTACAATACTTAATTTCGTTCAAAAATCAAATAGTAATCCTATATATATGCAAATCTTGATTCTAAAATTGATGATATTGAACCTAAAATTTTCCGGTCAAGGTTGATAGCCGCAACATTAAACCATGCCTCCTTGCCAGTTAATTGGTTTCATGTCATAACCTTTTGTGACTATTATACATAACCTTCTCTTAATCTTTTATTCGTATCTTGAGGTTGAAAATATCAGGGTTTCTATTGAAAGTTCAGTAGTCTTTTGTGAAGCTTTATTGACATAAGCCCAAGCGTGACTATCAAAAATAACTTCTAAAACTCTGTTTACACAGTATATACAAACATCATGATACCAATTCACTACTTACAGCCTCCAGTAATCAGATATGACTATTCCTCGCCCACAGTCAGAATAGCTGATAGCCGGAAAAAGGATGATGAACCCTTTTATAAGCGTCCTGGGAAGTTTAAGAGTGTACTTTTACTATCAATTGATGGTTTACGTCAAGCAGATTTGTCAGATCCTAAACTACAACATTATTTGCCGAACATCAATTGTTTGAGACAAACGGGTATCAGTTACACTAACGC
The DNA here is from genome assembly GCF_003113895.1 of Nostoc commune NIES-4072. Lineage (NCBI taxonomy): Bacteria > Bacillati > Cyanobacteriota > Cyanophyceae > Nostocales > Nostocaceae > Nostoc > Nostoc commune. The sequence continues at coordinate 2,688,091 of NZ_BDUD01000001.1, forward strand.
TTTTACTAGCACTCCTTCCGATTCCTTTCCTGGTGTATTAAACTACTTAACAGGAGCAAGTCCCAAAACCACTGGGGTTTATTATGACGATACATATAGTCGAGTATTATCAGAAAAACCAGGTTCTCCTGCTGGTATAGAAGTTGAATTTGCGGAAAACATAGATAAAAACTCGGATCTCCTTAGCGGTGGTGGTGACTTCGGGATAAATAGTATTGATCCAAGCAAATTACCAGTAGATAGTAATGGAAATCGTGTTTATCCTCACAACTATTTAAAGGTAAATACCATTTTTGAAATAGCTAAAGCTTCAGGTTTGCACACTGCATTTATTGATAAACATCCTGCTTATGACATTGCCAATGGCCCTTCTGGTAAGGGAGTTGACGACTTCTACGCGCCAGAAATAAATGCCAAAGTTGCTTTAGAAAATGGCAAACTTGTAGACCAATCAACAGCACAGAATCCTGGTAATCTCACATTTAAAACGACCACCAAAGACATTAACCTCACAGAAGCTTACGATGATCTGAAGGTAAATGCGATACTGAACGAAATTGCTGGAAAAAATTCACAAGGCACAGCTAAACCTGGAATTCCCGCAATTTTTGGCATGAATTTCCAAGCTCTTAGCGTAGCCCAGAAAGATGCCAGTAGTAATGGTGGGATTGCCAGTAATGGCACACCTTCGTCAGGTTTAATTAATGCTCTAGAACATACAGATAGCAGTATCGGCAAGATAGTAAATACCTTAAAGAAAGAAGGGAAATTTGACTCGACACTGATAGTTTTAACAGCGAAACATGGTCAAAATCCCCGTTTGGGAATAGCTACCCTTATTCCTGAAAATACTTTTACAGATGCCTTAACAAAAGCTGGTATTACAGTTAATCAAGCTACTCAGGATGATGTTGCTTTACTCTGGCTTAAAAATCAAAGCCAAGCCAGCACTGCAACAAGTGTTTTAAAGAAACTGGCAAATCCAGCAATTGATACAGTTTATTCGGGTGGTGCACTATTAGCAGCAGGTTTTGGCAATCCGTTGCAAGAAGATCGTACTCCTGATGTCATTATCAAACTCAAACCAGGATATGTGATTTCAGACAGTACCAAAAGAGCAGAACACGGCGGTTTTTCTGATGACGATACCCATATTTCTTTAATCCTCAGTAGTCGTGGACTAGAAGATCGTGTTAAGGGGACTTTTCAGATCAAGAAAGTTTCTAGCAAACAGATTGCAGTTACAGTATTGGAGGCACTAGGACTTGATCCAAGGAGACTCCAGGGAGCTAGGTCTGAAAATACACTTGCATTACCAGGGACAGAAATCGAAGATACCAAAAAGTTTTGAGAATCTTTCAACAGAGATTTCTCATAGAACCTCGCGGGATGTGGGAAACGAGCGCGTCTTTAGACCTGAGAGGGAAACGGCACGAGCGACAAGAGGTCGCAGTGGTATTTGTGGTAAAATTAGATTGTTAGTAAGAACAAAAAACATCTACGTGTTGAAGCATCCTAGTATCGGAGAAATCCCGGCTCCGGTGAAACAACGGTTAGGTTTTAGTCCTAATGGCAGTATGACAAGAAAGAGCAGATAATGGCAGGTTGCAAAGCGTACCACGTTTTGGCTTAGTGATGGATTCTGAAAGCATTAGAAACATAAAAGTAGCTAGAAACTTAAGCTTGACTTAGAGTGACTAGGTAGACGGCGTTTGACGGTCGTAGCGAGATTAGATTTAGATAGTACTCTTAATCTAATTCTGTCAGTAGAATCTCAGTGTCTTCAGACCTGAGAGTGTCAATAACCTCTTCTCTCTGTGTTCTCTGTGTCTTTGTGGTTCAATAAACTACTTTGAAACCGCAGAGGCACAGAGAGCGCTGAGAAAAAACAATCTTATTTTACGAGTCATCTTGAAAGGGCTAGTCCTAATAATATTATTTTGGCATTAATTTGAATAGATTTATGCAAACAAAAAAAGGAGAGTAGTGTTACTCTCCTAACGTAATCTGAGGGAAAACTTTCAGCTTAGTGATGAAGACGGGCTTGACGTTCACGCAATTCACGAGCGCGTCGTTCACGGGCTTGGCGTTCACGTAATTCACGAGCGCGTCGTTCACGGGCTTGGCGTTCACGCAATTCACGAGCGCGTTGTTCGCGGACTTGACGTTCGTGTTGGACTTTATTGTTATTAAAAGCTACAGTATTATTACGATTAAAATGATCTTGCTCAGATTTAAATTCAGCAGCATTAGCATTTTGAGAAAGAGCAGCAATTGAAGCAGATGCTAATAAGCCTCCAAGAAGAATAGATTTAAAGCGGTTCATATATCCTTATAATCTCCGTTGCATTGCTTGATTTGTATATTTACAATCTAATCCGAATAATCAGGCACACGCCTGTATCTAACGTCACGCTTAAATAGTTACTTTAGTCACTAATACTAAGATTTACAGCAGAATTCAGAATATAGAATTCAGGAGTCAGAAGTCAGAATTAATATCAAGTCCGGTTAATCATTTATGATTACCCCATCTGTGCAAAAATTAGAAAACCTTCTTTTCCCCTGCTCTCTGCTCCCTTGCAGTCTTAATGATAAGTCTTTAGCCGGACATGATATCAGTTGGGTATTTTATATGACATAGGACTTACGCACACTCTACGAATTCTCGGCGCTCTTGGCGTCTTGGCGGTTCGAGAAATTAAGCTTTTTAGCAATTTTTGCGTAAGTCCTATGACACTTCGGTTATGCTCAGTGCATCGCTGGCGGATGAATAACCGGAGGTTAGCTAATAGGCAATGTAAACCAGAAAGCTGCCCCTGCATTCAATGCACTATTAATACCAATTTCGCCGCCGTGAGCATGGATGATTTGCTTACATAAATACAAGCCCAATCCCAAACTTACAGAATTGCGGATACTTGCACCCCGAAAATAAAGCTCAAAAAGCCGATCGCTTTGTTGTTGACTAATGCCCACGCCGTTATCACTAACAGTACAATAAATCATCTCACCCTCACGGGTAGCGTTAATTGTCAAGAGCAAACCAGGGGCATTATGTTTCAGCGCATTCACAATTAAGTTAGAAAAAACTCGCCATAGTTGCGTGGGATCTGCATTAACTAATGGCAAATCTGCGGATACTAGATTTGTGAGCTTGGCTTGATTTTGCTCTAACAATGGCTCCAAATCTGCGACCGCAGCTTCGACAACTGTTAGTAATTGTACGGGTTGACGCTGCAAAACAACACCTTGCACCTCGCTGATATGAGCTTCCATCAAGGAATTAATTAAATTAAGTTGGCGATCGCTACTTTGAATCATTCGCTCTAAAATTGAGCGTGAAACAGGAATTGGGGATTGGGGGTTGGGGATTGAGGATTGGGAAGAGACTTCTTCAATAATTCTACCTTGTCCCCAGTCCCCAGTTCCCGATCCCCCGCTATTGAGCAAATTTTTCAGCACCATTAAAGTACCCAGCACTGGGTTACGTAAGTCGTGGGAAACTGCATGGAAAAATACTCGTAGTTCTTCTTCAGTTTGTTTGCGCTGGGTAATATCTTCAATCAAACCTTCGTAGTAAAGCAATTTTCCTTGTTCGTCACGCACTGCGTAGGCTTTTTCTGAAATCCAGACAATACTTCCGTCGCGGCGATAAATTTGGGACTCGAACTCGGAAACGCTGCCATACTTTTCCATTAGGCGGACAAATTCTGCGCGGCGGTTCGGCTCAACGTACAATTGTTCAATAACAGTAGAATTTGCTGTCACTTCCTCCGCCAATGAGTAGCCATAAATGCGTGCTAAAGCCGGATTTGCTGTAATGTAACGTCCATCGGGACTGCTTTGAAAAATCCCTTCAACAGCGTTTTCAAAAATGCTGCGATATTTAGCTTCTGCAACCTTGAGTTTTTGGTAGGCAGATTCCAATTCTTTATGGGCGTAAAACTCAGAACGTTGCAGGCGATCGTACAGATAAACACCGATGTCACATATAGCACAAAACCAAAAAATGTATAAAATGAACGTTACATTATATATTTCTGGATGGTCGAGGATTGGTGTTTTTAGCCCAAGTGCCGTATTCACACCAAAATAGTAAATTAGCACGCTCATTTGAGTCAGCAAGTGAAGAATCCAGCAGACAGGTATCAACACAGCTTGGCTTAAAAATAGCAGCGACCAGCCGATGGTATCAGGTAGCGCGAAACCTCTGATGGTTGCAAACAACTGTGATGCTAGACTAATTGACCAAGAAGACCCCAAAAATAATAAATCTGGATGATTGCGACCTAACTTAGTTTTATGTAAAGCAAGGCAGATTAGTATATTCAGCAACATTGCAATATTAATTACAAGGCGCTGAGTTCTAAGCACTTCTGGCAGCTGCTGCAACTCTGCAAAAGGAAAAAACAAGCCATAAATGTCTCGCAAAGCAAAAGACAACAGACACATCAGCGCCAGCCATAACCATAAACGCAATCTCTGCCACAAAAAACGGTTACGCCAATCTCTGTAGAGAGTAGTGGTTTCATCTTTTATTGGTGCAGAAAAGGTTTGTCTGCACCACCTTTGCACTCTTGTAAACATTAGCATCCGAGCAACTTTGCCCATACCTTGAGGGTGTTTCCCTAACTCAACATTGCCATAAATAACACCCTCTCATTTTTTGGTGATTTATGGGTGATTTGTTGCAGATGTTGCTAAAGGTAGTGTAAACCAGAAAGTTAACCCGCGCTTGCGGTTACTAGTAACACCGATTTCACCGCCATGTGCTTTAATAACTTTCCGACAAAGATACGTTTTTAAGCCAATGCTTGTGGAACAACAGTCTTGGGGATCGCGGACATGTAGATCGAAAAGGCGATCGCACTCTAGTTTCCTCATAATCACACCGTCATCTTGAATCTGAGTGCGAATCATTTTGTCCTCAACGCTGGCACTCAGAATAAAATTTAATCCTGGTGGATTATTTTGCAAGCTATGTGTTATCAAATGTGCCAAAACTTTCTGCAATCGAGTTGCATCTGCCATTACTAATGGTAAATCGGCGGGAACCAAGTTCTTTAGAGTTGCTTGATTTTGTGTCAGTATGGGTTCCAACTGGGTGAATGTTACTTCCAGTAGGGTGTTAAAATCCAGTGGTTCGGGTTTGATGTCAATACCCTGTTTTTCATAAGAATTAATTTCTAGCAATGAATTAATCATCGTCAGTTGGCGATCGTTGCCTTGAATCATCCGCTCAATTACCCTGCGAGATACTGGAATTGGGGATTGGGGATTGGGCATGGGGGATGGGGCATAAGAGGCAGAGAGGCGGCAAGCGGGGGGCAGAGGGAAATTTTCTCCCTTGCCCCCTGCTCCCTGCTCCTCTACTTCCCAACTCCCCACTCCCAACTCCCCACTTCCCACTTTTTGATTTAACAAATTCTTTAACACCATCAAGTTACCCATCACCGAAGTTCGTAAATCGTGGGCAACTGTGTGCAAAACAACATCTTTTACCCGATGCAATTCTTCAACTTCTTGCATTTTCTGCTGCAATTGTGCTGTTCGTTCTTGTACCTGGTGTTCTAAATTAGTGTTGAGTTCTGCAAGTTTTTGGTAAATCTGGCTTTGCTGAATGGCGATCGCTACTTGTTCTGACATCTGCTGTAACAAATCAATTTCTATTGGTTGCCAATGACGCGGCCCTGAACATTGATTGGCAATTAACGCCCCAAATAATTCATTACCTAGCATAATTGGTACACTCAAAGTCGCCTTTGTTTGGAATTTTTGAAAGTGCGCTTTGACTTTGGGAGATAATGCGACTTGGGTTATATCTTCAATGACACCCACAACATTATCTTTGAGTAAGTTTCTTAATTCTTGTAGATAAGCTTCATCATTAGTAGACCATCCTGTGACTGATGGATACTTGGGAACTACTGATTCTGCAAGAGTTTTGGCTCCTAATTTGGTATTATTTAAACCAATAAAAACCCGATCTGCTTGCAGAAATTGCCTGACTTCCGTCACGGTGGTTTGAAGAATTTCCTCTAACTTAAGCGAAGACCGAATTCGTACTAAGGTTTCTGCCAACAAGCGATCGCGTTCTGCTGATAGACGTAATTGTGCTTCTACCTGCTTGCGTTCTGTAATGTCGTGATGAACTGCTAAAATCGAAGGCAGACCATCTAAATCAATGATTTCGGCTGAAAGCAGCGTTGTAATTATTTTGCCAGACTTTTGCCGAAATTCAAATTCCAAGTTGCGAACAACTCCTGTGGCTTGCAACTCCTGTAACAAATTCTGGCGATCGCGATCGTGTACCCAAAGATTTAACTCAAAAGAAGTTTTACCAATCGCCTCATCTCGCTCATAACCTGAGAGTTTCACAAAACTGTCGTTAACTTCGATGAAGCGTCCTTCTTGGAGTGTGCTAATGGTAATTGAATCGGGGCTGCAACTAAAAGCTTTAGCAAATTTTTGGGCAAGATTTTGTAAAGCAACTTCTGCTTGTTTGCGTTCTGTGATGTCTCGGACAATTGCTACTACCTCATCTTCACCACTTACTACCAACCGCGCCTCATAATCTTTGACTCCCAAAGGCGTTGGTAGCTGATATTCACAAGTTTGCAAAGTTCCAGAATCTAAAGTTTTAGTGATCGCTTCTAGACTAATTGCAGCAACATCACTAGGCAATAACTCCTGCACATGTTTCCCAACTATTTCTTCTCTCGAAAGAATGACATTTGCGCCTTCACTTTTCAAATCAAGATATTCGCTATCACGGCTGATGCGAAACATTAAATCGGGAATAGCATCCAAAATTGCTTGATACCGCGCCTCACTCTCAAGCAATTTTTCTTGGGCTTGTTTTCGGTCTGTAATATCCATGACCAAGCCATTCCAAAGCAAATCACCTGATTCTTGTAATTCTGGTTGCGAAGTAGCTTGAATCCATTTAAGTTTCCCACTAGGCGTAATGATGCGACCTTCCCAATGCCAATGTGTAATATTTGTAGTACAATAATCTATAGATTCTGTAAAAGCTTTTATATCCTGTGGATGAATCAGTTTGTATAGCACTCGAAAGTCTTTCTGTATAGCTTCTGGTTCTAATTCATACAAATATTCACAACCAGAACTAACATAAAGGACTAACACAGAACCATCCTGCTGTTGCAGAACTTGGAAAATCATTCCTGGTAAATTGACCGCAAGTTTTGAGAGCAAGTTAATAGCGTCTTGCTGGCAATTTGGTGTATACAGCGATTTTACAACGGTTTCATCCACTCTTTGACCCTTTGATACACAAGCTATTGATGTACAATTAAAAGCCAGAATAACTAATTTAACAGTTTTAATTCTGTAGGCATAATCGCTAACAGAATCAAAACTGCGCCTTCTTTCAGAGTAGTTCCTGATGAGGCGATCGCATTCACCCAATCGGGTGAACCATTTGTCAGGGGTAAAATCATTTCAGGAGTGCTGAGTCATATCATGTCTGGGTAATTTTATGATTCCATAGTCATTGCACCCCACACCCAGAGACTCCACTTGGCGTCTCCCCGAATCCCATTCATGAGAGGCTATCGGTACCCAAGCCTTTATTTTTCCCCCCAATACATCCTACGGTGTACACACAAGTATGACCAGCACTATGTTTCAATTCTAGTAGTTTCGTAGGGTGCGTTATAGACACGCCAAAATAACAAATGAGTACCCCGAAATGGCAAATGAGTACCCCGAAATAACAAATGAGT